>CAZCAL010000024.1:0-16881 GCA_964496625.1 uncultured Verrucomicrobiaceae bacterium
AAACCCCTCGTTTTGCGCCTAAACTCACGCCAGCACAGCGCCATTGATCTTGAGCGTATCCACGAAGTCATCACCCAGCATCCGGGGGAGATCCCCGTGCACCTGATCTTCAGTTACAGCGGTGGCAGCAAAGTCCGCTTCGAGATGGGCCCAGAATTCCGCATTGAGCAGACGAAGGACCTGATCCAATCTCTCCTGGCTTGGATGTAGAAGTCCTACAACCAAACGATATCGATGATCACGACGGCGATCATCAGCACCGAAATCACGACACGGGCGATGATGCCCATGCCAGTGCCAAGCACCACACCCCAGGTGGACTTGATCGCTGGGCGCGTCGTCTTTTTGGCAAAGAGTATTTCAAAACTCAGCGTGCCGATCACGGGTCCGACTAGCATCCCAAGCAGGCCGAAAAACATCCCCACAATGGCACCAATGAAGACACCTGCTATGCCCCAACGACTGGCCCCAAACCACCGTGCACCAATGGCACTACAGGTGAAGTCCAGCACATAGGCGATGATTAGTAGCACCGTGAGGAGGGCGATACCCGGCCACCCCATCCCTGCCTCGGGACGCAGAATCGTGTGCAAAATTCCCGCCGCAAAGAGCAACAACGGTCCCGGCACAAAAGGTAAAATCGCTCCAAGCAATCCACCCAGAAGCAGGCTGATCGTGATGGTCCACACCACCCAGCCGGAGTAATCCAAGCTGGCGATCCATGCCCAGCCATGCTGTAGCCACTCCATCATCAGGTCGCCCATGTGGTCAACGCCTCTGCTGGACAGCGTGGAGGTGCCTTTGGAGAACGACCCGGTTGGGCGTAGCCCAAGTACACAAGCCCGCAGCAGCGGTCCCCTGCGCCAAGACCTAGCCAATCCGCGAAGGCCGACAAGCCAATGACTGGTGGCGTGGACCAGAATGAGCCCAGACCCGCAGCCGTGGCGCTCAGCAGCACATTCTGGATCGCACAGGCAACCGCCTCGATCTCCTCCGCTTCTGCAATCTTTTGGGTGGGGTCACGCCGCATGGAGCAGGCGATGATCAGGGGTGCCAGGAGCGGGTTTTGGCCCAGCTTGACGTACTTCTCCTCCTTAAACTCCGCCGCTGGCGTGCGGGTCTGGTAGAGCGACTGCAAGCAGGTAGCCAATCGCTGCCGGGCCGAGCCACTGAAAATATGAAAACGCCATGGCTGGGTGAGCCCATGCGTGGGTGCCCATGTGGCATTGGTGAGAAGTTCCTGCACCAGTTCTTTGGCGATAGGCCTCTCGAGGTCCATATCCACAGGCTTCAAACTGCGACGTTCGCGCATCAATGCGCTACATTCTGCGAGAGTGGTCAGTTCATTCATAGCGATTCTTTTGGCTAAAATAAAAGACGGAACCCATCCCGGCACCGAAACCAATGCCGTAAAACAGACCCCACGCGAGCTTAGCCACGAGCACACACTGCGAGCGGTTGAGCATCAGGCCACCAGGAAGTTCCAGTGATTCCAGAGGGCGCATCGACGCATAGGCCTGTCCGCCCAGCCAGTATCCAAGACCGTGCAAGGCAATCAGGAACAGCGCCCCCAACCACCAGCCACGTGAGCCGCCCAACATCCAAGCACTGATCAGTGCGAAGACCGCGCAGCCAAGCCCCAGCCCATAGTAGTCTCGAAACGCCACCGGAACGGCAAACCAAAACGCGCACCATACTGCGGCATAGGCTCCGAAGGCGATCCAGAACACCGCATAGAACTTTCCCATTCCTCCCCTGCCCTGCATCAGGCCACCCAAAAGTGGGCCACTTAAAACCACGAAGAAAATTAGGCAGAGCGAATACATGCCAGCCTCTCCCCAGCCCAACGTCCAGCTCATTGCCCAAGGCAAGAACCCTGCGACACCAAGCAGTGCAAAGCCAAGCGCACCCCGCAACATCGAGGCCGAGAGAGTGGTCGTATTTCGATTCATTCTAATTCCGCAGGGCCAACCCGCGGGCGATGATGGCATCCACGGGATTGTGATCATCGGTAAAGACAATGTCTGAACCTGGTAAAAACTGGGGAGACACGTGCGAGGCAGCGATGCGATAGGAAACACTGCCAGCAGCAAATCTGCCTGTCTTGAAAAAGGGCCGCCAATCACTCTTCGTGGCCACGAGAATGACATTCTGCGGTTGGCTACGCATCCCGCCAGTGCCAACGGAAAACACCTCGACGTTTGGGAAGACTGCACGCAGCGTCTTGAGCATTCCCCCCAGCAATTCAGAACGTGGTCCCTCAATGGCAGTGATCGCATTCATTACGAACACACCGTTGTCTGTGAGACGATCCGAGATGAGCTGGAAGAACTCTTGGCTGGCGAGATGGGAGGGAATCTGCCGGATGCCGTTGTACGCATCGCCAAAGACAAGATCCCACTTTTTGCCTGCCTCAGCCGTCAGCAAAAAGCGCCGTGCGTCCACTGCATGGGCTCGAACCTTTGGGTGCTCGTTAAGCAAAAAAAAACGCCGCCCAATCTCAATGACCCTTGGGTCGATCTCGGCGACATCGACGGTGGCGTCTGGATATTCACGGGAGACCTCCTCGGGCATCCCGAAAGCGCCAGCACCGATGAACAGTGCGCTGGAAATTTTCAGGTCTTCATTGAACTGCGCGATCCGCCAGAAATGCTGGTAATCGAGGATCAAGGCACTCGCTCCGGGCTGCATTGCCGCCCGCTTCTTTGGGTCCAAAAAATCTGCGGCGGTATCAGGGTTGATCCCACCTTCCTGCGTCGAATCCAGCTCCAGAACCCTCCTGCGGAAAGGGGCCGTGCCGTCTTCAGAAACGCGGATGCGATGATAAAAGGACTCTTCTTGATGCAAAACATCCTTCGGCAACGTGTCCTGATCCAACGCGCTCAATGTTCCGGCAACTCCGCCTGCCAGCAGGATGGGCATCATTTGCCGCCAAGTATTTTTGGCCAAAAAAAATGCCAGGATCGACAGCAACATCAGCAAGGTCGCGGTGCCCGTAAAGATGTGCCGCACACCAAAATTTGAGAGCAAATAAAAGCCAGAGAGGAAGGTTCCAACAAAGCTACCAAGTGATCCCAACATACTAATGGTGCCAGCAGCCGCCCCGACATGGGTGTCCTTTTGTGTCAGGCTGTAAAATCGCACCGCGGCTGGCGAAATCGCGCCGAGCAGAATACCCGGCACGGCGAAAAGCAGCAGTGCCATTGCCACCGGTCCAGCGACCAATCCTTGCGCGCTCAGCGATCCAGCACAGGCGCTGTGGATGGACGGGATAAAAAACGTCAAGACCGCCGCACCAGCGAGAAGCCAGCCAAGGAGATCCAAGGCCATCCGCCGATCCGATAGCCAACCGCCCAAAAATCCGCCAGCACTAAACGCGATCAGGATGACGCCGATCAACGCCGTCCAAGTATAGACACTGTTGCCAAACGCAGGTGCCAAAAGACGGTTCGCACTGATCTCGATGATCATTACGGCGGCTCCGGCAAGAAAGCACACGACACCTAGAAAGAGCCGCACTTTCCAATTGGCTTCAGGAGAAGGAGATTCGTCAGATTCAGCGGATCGAAGGATGGTTTTACCGGGTTTGGCCATGGGTCAGTCGTTATGAAAGACAAGGTTAATGATCTTCCAGTTTGCGGTCTTGGAATTGGAATCTGTGCTCTTGATGAGGGTGAAGAAATCGGTGCCAGTAACGATGGTTTTCCCTTTGGTCAGCTTCCAACGTACTTGAGCCTGGGCCACAGGATGGTGAAGCTGGATCGTCATCGATTCCGGCACCTCCGTCATCGGTTCGGGCGATGTCTGGTGCCCCATCTTTTGTCCAAAGAGGAAATCAGAAAGGCCGTCTGTATGCGATTCCCCGTTGCCATCGACATAAGTGACGCGGGCGGTTTCGTGGAAACAGCGGCCGTAGCCTTCCATGTCCTGCTTTGACCAGGTGGCGAAGTAATTCTCCAGGAAACCGCGGACGACGGCTTCTTCAGAGTTCGGTTTGCCTGCATCGCAACCAGTCAACCATACGCCAATGAACGAAACAATGAGGAGCCGCACCCACTGGCAGCGCGGTGCGTCTGCGGAGCGGGCGGGAGGCGGCTTCACGCGTCGAAAGTTTCTTCTGGGATGCCGATCAATGCCAGCAAGCGATTGAGATCTTCGGTGCCATAATAATCGATTTCGATCCTGCCCTTCTTCTCGCCATGATTCACGGAGACATTGGTGTTCAGGTGGCTCATCAGCCGTTGCTCGACGGTCTCAATGGCGCGATCAAACTCTGTCTCAACAATCTCTGGCTTAGGCGCTGGGGGATTGAGGATGCTGCCGACGAGCTTCTCCGTGGCACGGACGGTGAGACCCTTTTTGATGATCTCCTCTGAGGCGTAAGTTTGATCCTTATCGTTCTTCAGTGTCAGCAGGACCTTTGCATGTCCTGTACTGATCTTCGCAGTCGCTACGAGTTCCTGGACGTTCTTCGGCAGGTCCAGGAGTCGCATGCAGTTCGCCACCGTGGCGCGATTCTTACCGACCCGCTGGGCGATATCTTCCTGCCGCATCTTGAAGTCAGATGCCAGCCGGGAGTACGCTCGTGCTTCTTCAATCGCATTGAGATCTTCACGCTGGAGGTTCTCGATGAGAGCCATCTCCAGCACTTCTTTGTCCGTCGCATGGCGGACAATGACTGGAACTTCCGCAAGACCGAGTTCACGCGACGCACGAAAACGGCGCTCACCTGCAATCAGTTCAAGCTTCCCGCCAACGCGGCGAACGATCAGTGGCTGAATGATGCCGTGCTCTCGGATGGAGCCGACGAGTTCGCTCAACTGCTCTGCCTGAAACTCGGTTCGAGGCTGGAGGGGACTTGGAACCACTTGGTCCAGAGAGACCCGTTGAACGACGTCTCCCGGTGCTGGTTGAGCCAATGCAGGAGGCCGCGCGACTCCCGCCACACTGGGAGGTGCGGAAATCAGGGCGCCGAGCCCTTTTCCGAGCGCTTGTTTTGCCATAGGGGGCCGAGACTAAACACGGAAGGGCAAAATCGCAAACACGGAATTTCCGCCGGGGATTTTTTCGACCCAGCTTTTGGAAAATTACAGGGCTTGACCGAGTTCCAAGTGATCTTCAGGATGACGGAATGAATTGGATTTGTGTTACTTCCCTCGCGTCAGCGGTGCCACAGGCCCCCACCACGGGCCTTATCTGGATCGACTGGGTGATTATTGCAGCCTACGGGGTAGGCACCATCGTGCTGGGCTGGTGGTGCTCCCGAGGCGATCGGACGACGAGCGAATACTTCAATGGATCCGGCAAGATGAACCCGTTCCTCATCGGAATCTCCCTCTTCGCCACTCTTCTCAGCACGATCACCTACATGTCACTGCCGGGCGAGACCCTCGGCAAAGGGCCTGCCTTTCTGGCGAGCTATCTGGCCTACCCGCTAATTTTTCTGGCCGTAGCCTTTGTCCTGTTGCCTGTGTACATGAAGAATCGCGTGCAGAGCGCCTACGAACTACTGGAGGCCCGACTGGGTCTCAGCGTCCGGATGCTGGGCGCTACTTTGTTTTTGCTGCTGCGACTGGTCTGGATGTCGCTGATGATCTACCTGACCTCGAAGGCTATTTCGATCATGATGGGCGTGGGCGAAGACTGGATCCCGTGGATTGCGCTCGTCAGCGGCTTGGTAACGGTGATCTACACGTCCATGGGAGGGCTTCGCGCGGTCGTCATCACGGATTTGATGCAGACGCTGCTGCTCTATGGCGGCGCACTGATGATCATTGGGACGGTGACTTGGAAGATGGGCGGCTTTGGCTGGTTCCCAACACAGTGGCGGCCCAATTGGGATCATCAGCCGCTCTTCAGCTTTGATCTGAGCGAGCGTGTCACGGTGCTAGGCTCCCTTATATCCGTCTTCTTTTGGACCGTGGCAACGATGGGTGGAGATCAGCTCTCCGTGCAGCGCTTCATGTCCACCTCGGACGTGCGGTCGGCCCGGCGTGCTTTGGCGGTGCAACTCTCCGTTAGTGTCTTGGTCGGCCTGACCTTGGCTTGCGTGGGTTTTGCACTGCTGGGCTACTTTGAGGCCTTCCCAGAACGGCTTGGCGCGGGTCTCAGCCTCAAAGCGGACGCGGATAAAATTTTCCCGCGCTTTATCGCCTTCCACTTACCCCCAGTAGTCTCTGGATTGGTTGTCTCTGGACTCTTCGCAGCAGCGATGTCTAGTCTGGATTCCGGGGTAAATTCCATCACCGCAGTGGTGATGCGGGACTTCCAGGCTCGATTTGGTTTTGGGCCGAAGTCCGACGAGGAACACTTTCGCCAAGCACGCTGGCTGGCCTTCATCATCGGCGCGGTAGTGGTCGCAGCGAGTTCTCTGATGAAAAACGTGCCCGGTAATTTGACTGAGGTCACAGGTAAAACGGCCAACCTCCTCACCGTGCCTATTTTTTGCCTCTTCGTTTTTGCCCTCTATGTCAAATCTGCCTCACCCGTCGGCGTGTGGATCGGCATGATCTGCGGCGTCGGCGTGGCCTTACTGATCGCCTTTTCAGGCCCGATTTTTGGGACCGTGAATGGGCGAGACCCCATCAGTTTTCAATGGATGCAACTCGGTGCCTTTGTCGCAAACATGGTCGGCGGAATGTTGGGCAGCCGCCTCTTCCCAAAAGGGTGCAGGACACTGGAGGCAAAGTAATCACTGGATGGCCTGCGCTTCTTTAACCAAGGCCTGCATGGCGCGGCTAAGAATGCGCCAGTCGGACCCGTGGAAAAGCAGCGCGGCCCCCTGGTCGCGCATCCGGCGTGCGTGATCGAGGTCGAAACAAGTGACCGCCCAATGCTTGCCAGCACGTTTGGCCGCATCTCGCACCTGGTCGTGGGCCGCAGCCACATTTGGATGGTTAAATTGTGCAGGAACACCGATTGAGGCGGCATAATCACCCGGCCCTAGCATCAGCGCGTCAACCCCAGGCACCGCGGCGATCTCATCAATGCAGGCCATCGCGCCGGGGCTTTCGATCTGCACGATCAAAAAAATCTCTTCATTCGCCAGACGCAGGTAATCGGGTGCGGGAGTAAGCCCAAAGGGATTGTCTGGACTTACGCCATCAATGCCTCGCTCTCCCAAGGGTGGAAACCGCGCCCAACGCACCACTTCCGCAGCCTCTGCTGCCGATTCGCAGCGTGGATACATGATGCCACGCGCTCCTGCTTCGAGAAGGCGGGCCATCTGCGCAAACTCACCTTTGCCCGGTCTCGCAACAACGTCCGCAGCACCACCGGCTCGAGCGGCACGGATGTGGCTGGCCGCAGTTTCGACGCTGACACAGTGGTGCTCAAGATCCAGCCAGAGAGCGTCGAATCCAAGTGCTGCTGAAAATTCAAAGACCGCGTCGTCTTTGACCCTGATGGCTAAGCCGTGGGCAGCCTGACCTTCCGCCAACCGCGTACGAATTTGGCTGGAGCGGAAATGCATCGGAAGCGGGGGGGGCGGCGGCACTTAGTTCGCACCGCCAATGCCGACCCAGCGAAGAGGGGCAGAAGCTGCATCCTTGACCCGGCCCATCAAACCACGCTTTGGTTCAACCTGCGGTGTGGAGGCAACGTGTTGCTCCATTGCAGGACTAGCGGCGGGAGTTGCAGGGGCGGGAATAGCGGCCGGGCTCGGGGCCGGAGTCATACCGGGAGTCGTGGCGACCCAGGACTGACTGCTCGCATCCCAGCGCTCGACACGCATGGGGCTCGAATGGCTCGAGGAGCCACATGAGGTCAAGAAGACAGCGGCAGAACAAAGGCAGAGGAAATACTTCATCAGACTTTCAGATTTGATTTGGATTAGTTGCTCAAGCTTTATACGGCACCGCGGCACCGACATTTTTCACATACTCGTGGAAGCGTTCGACCAGAGCTTTGGTGATCGGACCAGGAGTGCCGCCACCGATCACTCGGCGATCAAGCTGCACAGCAGGGATCACCTCTGCAGCCGTGCCAGTGAGGAAACACTCATCGGCGACAAAGACATCATGGCGGGTCATCATCACTTCTTGGCAAGAGATACCCATTTCCGCCAGGAGCTCGATGGCAGTTTGACGCGTGATGCCATTCAGTCCACCCGCTGCAATCGGCGGTGTGAAAACCTTGCCGTCCTTCACCAGGAAGATGTTATCGCCAGTGCACTCCGCCACATAGCCCTGCTCATTTAGCATGATGCCCTCTTCACAGCCGGCCTGGATGGCCTCGATTTTGGCCATGACGTTGTTCAGGTAGTTCAAAGACTTCACTTGCGGGCTGAGTGCTGCAGGGGTCGGACGGCGGGTGGCGCAGGTGATCAGATTCAGCCCCTGCTCATAGCGCTCCTTCGGATACAGCGTGATGGTGCTGGCGATGATGATAATACCGGCCTTCGGGCACTGATAAGGATTCAATCCCAGACTGCCCGCCCCACGTGTGATCACCAGCCGGATGTAACCGTCACGCAGATCATTTTCAGCCACTGTCTGCAGCGTCGCCTGCTCCATCTCCTCACGAGAAAGTGGGACCGTCAGACAAATGGAACGTGCGGATTCGTAGAGACGCTTGATGTGTTCTTCGAGTTTGAAGACGCGGCCATTGTAAATGCGGATACCCTCAAAGACACCGTCGCCATAGAGCAGGCCGTGGTCGAACACGGAGATCTTCGCGTCTTGCTCGCTATAGAATTGGCCGTCGATGTAAATCTTCATTTGGGGGGCGTGGGGGATTGATTCGGGGGCGCGCACTATCGGGGATCCCGCGCAATGTTCAATGACGAGTTTGGGCAGAACCTTCGCGGTGGATTTGCTGGGCTCAGCAAACCACTTTCAGCCGAAATGGGGCTGGACGGAAGATTACGGGGGTCGAACCTAAGGCCAACTCGCCATCCAGTTCAAAGGGCGATGGCGCACTGCTTGTGACCGTGAACTCGCTGGCCTGGAAGTAGTCAAGGTCAAGGCTGGGGCCGTATCCATCAATGAGGATCGCCCGCAAGAACTGGGCCGCCTCCCAGCCGCCAAAGCCACGAAAAATCAAAATGTCCAGCAGACCGTCGTCATTGCGGGCCTCTTTAAAGACGGGCACCGGCCCGCCGTAGTGCCTACCAGAACCGATCAGCACCACACTCCCCAGCATGGCAGGTTTGCCAGGAATCTCCACCGCAAGCAATGGCGGCTTTCGCGTCATCACCCGCAAAGCAGAAATCGCATAACTCAGTGGGCCCAGCTTTTTTTTCATCTCCCATGGAGTTTCCTGGATGATCTCCGCATCCATTCCTACCCCAGCCAGTTGAACGAAGTACTGGTCATTCGCCAACCACAGATCCACCTCACGATGAGGATTTCCTGAGGTAATGAGCCGCCAACAGGCTTCCAGATCCCGCCCGGGTAATCCCAGTTCGAGCGAAAACACGTTCATCGTGCCCACCGGCAAAATACCCAACGCCGTGTGCGCCTGCCCAGGAGGCCGAGTGGAATTTACCCGTGCTAGGCCATGCACTGCCTCATTGACTGTGCCATCCCCCCCAGCGGCCACCACGATCTCGTGCCCTTCCGCCGCGAGCTGTTCAGCAAGCTCCGCTGCGGAACCAGGTCCCGTCGTGTAGTGCAATTCCGCCGCCGGCTGCAACGTGCGCAGCAAGCCAGCCCTCCGCGCAGCCTTCGTGCTGTGCGCAGCAGGATTGAGGATAACAGGAATCGGACGGCCCATCGTTTTGGTCGGCCCCTCCATGCACGCGCAGCCGCCCCCCGTCGAGAAATATTCTCGAAAGAGGCGTCTTCCCTCCCGCTGCCAAAGCCACCGAGGTTGGGACTTGCCAAAATGGCTCCTAACATGATTTACTCGATTCGTGGCATTTCCTGGACGTCCGCCCCTGAGACCTTCCTTGGCCCGGCTCAAGCGCTGGGGCACGGCGGGGCTGGATCTGCTTTATCCCCGAGTCTGCCATGGCTGCGATCTCACTCTCCCTTTCGATGCCCCGCGCGAAGGCTTGGGCGCTTGGTTCTGCGGGGAATGTGAAGAAGCGCTGCCGCGTATCGAGGCCCCATACTGCATGCTCTGTGCGGAGGCCTACGACGGCGCAGTCAGCACCACCATTCGCTGTGAAAATTGCGCAGGACGGGATCTCGCGTTCGATTTTGCCTTCGCTGGCTTTCGATCGGAAGGACCTGTGAGGGAATTGATCCATCGCTTTAAGTATGAGCGTCGCTACGAACTGCGCGGCGTGCTCTCTGTGCTCCTGAAGGAGACGCTCAACGAGTCTCGCCTCGTCGGCGAAAATCTGGCAGACTGGGTTTTGACGCCCGTTCCCTTGCATCCCTCTCGGCAGAGCGAGCGTGAATTTAATCAGAGCTGGGAACTTTGCTGCGAGCTCTCTGGCGCGACCAGCATCCCCGCCAAGCAGGCACTGATCCGGGTCCGCGATACGGAGCACCAAGCTCGCATGAACCGCCGTGAGCGCTTGGCGAATCTTCGCAAAGCCTTCGCTCCTGATCCAGGGCGGTGGGGGTCGCCAGCAGCTGATTGGCGCGGCAAAAAAGTGCTGCTGGTCGATGACGTCGTCACCACTGGGACTACGACTCACGAGTGTGCCAAGGTTTTGGTGCAGCAGATGGGGGTGCAAAAAGTGGTGGTGATCGCCATTGCCAGAGGTTAAGATCGCGCCCCGCGTGCATGACAGACGCGGTTAGACACAAACAATTTTCGATTCGACAACCATGGGAATTTTCAAAAAGCGTTCGGTCTCCGATTTGGGAGAAAAGAAGAAGGACATGCCCGAAGGGCTCTGGGTGAAGTGCCCGTCCTGCAATGAGTCGTTGTTCCAGGAGGCACTGGCGAAAAATCTCCGCGTCTGCACAAACTGCAGCTATCACTTCACGATCAGCGCTGCTGAGCGCATTGAGAGCATCACCGACGCCGGCTCGTTTGTGGAGATGGATGCCGATCTAGACTCTGTCGATGCCCTCGGTTTCAAGGGCTACCTGGATAAGGTGAAGGCTTACCAGAAAAAGACTGGGCTCACCGAGGCCGTCGTCACGGGCCGTGCGACGATTGAGAGCTGCCCAGCAGTGCTGGCAATCATGGACTTCCGCTTCCTGGGTGCCAGCATGGGCAGCGTCGTCGGGGAAAAAATCACCCGCGCCATTGAGACAGCTACAGCCGAGGGCAAAGCCGTCATTGTTTTCTCCGCATCGGGAGGTGCGCGGATGCATGAGGGCATCCTGAGCCTGATGCAGATGGCGAAGACCAGCGGTGCCCTGGCCCGCCACGCAGCAGCCCAGCTCCCTTACATCTCCGTACTGACCCACCCGACCACCGGCGGCGTCACCGCCAGCTTCGCGACGCTGGGCGACATTATCATCGCCGAACCGAAGTGTATGATCGGCTTTGCTGGCCCCCGAGTTGTCAAAGAAACAACCCACGCAGACCTCCCACCGGGTTTTCAAACGGCAGAGTTCATGCTACTGCACGGTCTAGTGGATCAGATCGTGGAACGCAAAGACATGCGCAGCACTCTCGCCTCCCTGCTGAAGTACATGACCTCCTGCAAGGGCCAGCCAAAGGCAGTGGCATAAGTTGCTGCTAAGCCGAGCCTTCCGCAGCGTCGCCAAGATTGAGCTCCTTTTTCGAGGCACGATCTTTCTTCCCTGAGCGCTGAGTGCGATCAAGGAACGAAAGAACCACGCCAACGACAATCAGCGCCGTAAACGTGCCCCAGAAGATGTAGAGCCACATCCAGGCACCTTCCATGGCACCGTAAGAATGAAGACCGATGCCCAATTGGTTCGTCGCGAACCATGAGAACAGGACGATCATGCCGAGGAAGAGATTGGCGTTATGGAACCCAGCCTCTTTGATGTAGCCACCAAGTCGAGCATGCAATATGACGAGGCACATCAGCACGATGAGCAGTGCACCATTTTCTTTGGGATCCCATCCCCAGAAGCGTCCCCAAGAGTAGTTGGCCCAAATACCACCGAGTACCGTCCCCACCAGCGATAGCAGCAGGCCTGCCATCACAAAGCTATATGCCAGACGAGTGAGTTCCCTTGCTGAGGAGTCGCCCCCCTTGATCTTCCCTGCGAGCTTTAGCACCACATAGATCGCAGAGAAAATCGCCGCTACCATGCACACCGCGTATCCAAGATTCACGCATGGCACATGGGTCGCCAGCCAGAAGTTTGTGATCAGTACCGCCTGCAACTGCTCCATGGTGTCCCGGCCTTCCATCGTCATGAAACGAATGGAAAGGAACATTCCTCCGGTACCAGCAACAGTCGCTACCGTGAGCGCCCAACCCTTTTTAGTCATCCACTCAGCGACGAGCGCACCGATGACACCCGCAGCACTAATGAAGATGATCGTCTCGTAGAGATTGGTGATCGGGGGCCGCTCCATGATGAGACACCTGACAATGATTCCATAAGTTGAGAGTGCAGCGCCAACGATGCACAGCGCGACGCAGAGCCTTACGCACCCTTTGCTAAATCCTGACCCTGGGGAAGCCCAGCTGAGGCCGAGCAGGATTGAGGAGAAAATGAAACACAGCAGCGCCTTGTAAAAATAGTCGAACCGGTGATAGCCCAACTCCAGAGCCACGTGGCCGGATTCGTTTCTTGCTTCCGCGAGGCGTTCCACCTCGTCGTGCGTCGCCTTCACTTCCGCCACATAGTTGGCTGCGTTGCCTGAATTCACCGCTTTGTAAAGGTCGGTAAAGCGCTTGAAGTGCGCAATGTCATCTGCAGAGATCGCACTAGTTTTCAGCGCATCGCTCATGATGGTACCGATGTTGTGCCAGACCTCTTTCTGCTCTGCTGGCGGCGGAAAAAAGCGCGGAAAGCTCTCAGTGTCTCCGCTCATCTGGGAAGAGAGCATGATCTGCACCACGGTCGCAAGCCAAGGTGAAGAGGCGGGGTTTTGAAAGAGCTGCGGATTGGCTTTCAGATGCTCCGCGGCCTTCGGCAAAAACGCAGCCCAGTCCGGGATGCCGTCTTTGACGGTTGGCGCGATGTCCGCAGGCAGGCTAGCGGCAAACTCAGTGAATTCTGGACGCGCAAAATCGAAGGCCCCCAGGATCATTTCATACTCCAGGTAGTCCATCGCCAATTTGGCAAGCGCCCGCTGCACGGGTGTGCGGTTCTTGGACTCAATCTGGCGCAACTCGGACATCTTATCCATCAGCGCAGGGCGTGCTGGCTTGATGTCGTTGAAGCTGTAGCGGTCACGCTTTTGCTTCGCAGGAAGACTCAGTTCCACCACGGCGTCTGAGTTATCGACGACGAAAACGTTTAATTCTTTGGCGATGTCAGGCCGGAACCACGATACAAGCAACCACTCCATGGCGGTGAATTTGAAGGGTTTGCCATCTGCCTTGAGCAAGGGCTTGCTCGTTGCAGGATCGTTGACGGGCAGCACTTTGCCCGTCTCTTCATCGACGCGAGTGGCGGAGATCCCGGATTGCTTCCCGCTAAAGCGCAGCAAGCGGAACCGTGCCAACGTATCGAGTGGCTTTACGCGACCCTGCTCCTGCACAGGCAGCGACGAAAAAAGCTCCACCGCCTCTGGATTCAGGACGATGTCCAAAGCCGGCATCGGCATGGCAGCTGCAGGTGCGTTGGGTGCAACTGGCACTGCGGGGGGCGTTGGCGCTTGCTGCGCATTGACCTGCAAGCCAATGGCTGCACAGAGCGCTAGGAGAGATGAGCGGAATGAGAATTTCATGAGACTGCCTTCGTAGGGGTTTGGGCGGAACTCTGCCGATTGAGAAAACGAGCAAGTTGGGAGCCCATTTGGATGAGCAATCCGAAGCCGACGGCGATGCAAGAGATGAGCGGCCAATGATCGGATGGGTTCTGAACAATTTCGAGCTGGGAACGTTCTGCCATCGTGCCATCAGAGCGCTGCGACATATCGAAGGACTGCTGGAAGACCGCATAACCCTGACTGCGCAGAGGCTCGTTCATGGTGATGATTTTTTTATGCTCCTGCCCGTCTTGGATCACGGTCACCTCGCTGGTGAACTTGCGGGCGCGTTCCGTGCCAGGGTGAACCTCGCGGCGGAAATCATCCAGGCGAATCGCGAAAGGCAGCTTCCATGTCTTGCGGCCAAGCGTGATGCCCCAGGTCTTGTCCCCGCTGGTGACAGTCAGTGGTCCGTTCGCATAGCGCCAAAGGATGCCAGTCTCCTCACGCTTGTCCGCGTGGGTGATCTTCACATAGGCACCATCAATGTTTTTTTCCTGCTCGGGGCTTTCCGGTGTGGGCTGGAGGTAGTAGCCATCTACGACGGTCCGCTTCGTGTCTTCGCCCTCGGGTTTGCGGGGGAAACAGTTCACCTCGTAGTTCATCACCATGATCTCAAAAGGCAAGCCGGGCTGGGTAAAGGTGCGCCCCTTACCACTCTGGTTGTCTGCTCTCAGATCCTTGAATTGGCTACCATCAATCACCCAGGCCTTGTTCTCGCCCTTGGCAGGTGGTGGAGTCAACTGTTGGATCTCAATTGCCGTATCGTGGAAGCTTTGGAACTCATCCGTCGTGCGCCCCTCCGCGAGCATCGCCGCACCATCTTTCTTCCAATACATGGAGACCAGCCCGGCCAGCAGCATGAACACCATCGAACTATGCGCAATGATCAGCCCAGTGAATCGAAATAGGCTATAGCGGTTCCCTTCAGCACGGGCTTTGTTTAGCCGGGTGATGATGCGCATCACGCCACCGCAAATGAGGTTGATGGCCAGCAAGGCCATCAGCGTGAAACCACCTGGCAGTAACACCGGCATCACAAAATTGCCGCTTGGGATGTGCATGGCGCGGAGGCAGCAGCCCACGTCAATGTCCCAGACGACGAAGGACTCAAAGTACTTCTTCTGGCTCTCAAAGAGGCCGTGATCCACCTGCTCCAAGGTCCCCAAAAAAGTGTGCAACAGCAACAGTGCCAGCACGACCGTAGCGAGGCCGAAGGATGAAAAGAATCGCAGCACGAGGCCGCTGAGGGATTTAGGGGCTGGAGGGGTCATTTCCGGGGGCGAATGGATTGGCAGAATTGGTCGAACGCGGCTGCCTGTGCTTCCACAAGTGCTTTAGGCCCTGTCATTTTGACAAAAATCGTCGCCTGAGGCGCAGAATGGATCAATCCGATCAGGCGATAACCCGTCTGAGCATCCGCAGCGCCCATCTTTTTGAAGTCGCCGTCAAACGCGGCATAGATGCCAGTGCGATTGAAAAATGGCTTCTCTGGTAGCGCCTTGATCTCCTCGGGGGTGAAGTCGGGCTGGCCCATCTGCTTCCGCCAACGGTTCAGGTTCGCCTCCAGCCCACCGGCAGAGCCCGGCATGAGCGAGATGTAGCATTCGCCTTCCTTCGCAGGACCAAAGCGAAAGTCCACCATGCGCATTCCCATCGGATCTTCACCGGCATCCGTCCAGCCTTCAGGCGCTGTCCATTCGAGGAATTCGCGAAAGGCAGACGCGGGTGGGGGTGCCTGCTGGGCAGGCTCATTGAGGATGCCCAACTCCTTCAGCGCGGGAATGAATCGCTCGTCGCTCGTCGCCCCTGGCAGAGGCGGCTCGACGAATTGGGAGACTTCTCGGGATTCGGTAATCTCGACACGGTCATCCAGGCGATTACACGCTGGGACAAAAAGACAAACGAGGACAACGCCCCGCAGGGGCTGAAAAATAGATTCGGACATGGGGGTGTTTAATGAACGAACGAATCTCACTTCGCCTTAGGTTGCGCTGGAACTGCGGGTTTCGCAGCAGGCGCAGGCGGAGGAGTCGTCGCAGCAGGCTTTGCCGGGACAGGCTTCACCGTTGGTGCAGGAGCCGGTGTAGCGGGTTTCACAGCAGGGGCCGCAGGTTTTGCAGCTGGTTTTTTGTCGTCCTTCTTCGCAGGTGCAGGTGGTGCGGGAGGTGGGGGCGGCGGTGCGGTCAGTGCGGCGATCTCCGCTTCGCTGAGTCCGACATTGACGATCACTCCAGGAATTTGGCCCTGAAGAGCTGTCGCACCATTTTTGGTTACACCGGTTTCCCAGACGAAGACTTTTTTCAATGCCTTGGCTGTCGCAAGTTTGCCAAGACCTGCATCCGTCACCTTCGTTGCATAGAGGTTCAGGTATTCCAGATTCGCCAGCGAACCCAGCTTCGAGACGCAGCCGTCACCTACCTTGGTGTTTTCAAGGTGCAAGCGTTCCAGATTCGTGAACTTGGCCAGCGTATCGCCTGCTGCATCGGTGATCTGGCTGCGGGCCAAATCCATCCACACAACCTGCTTCGCAATCGGCTCAAGCAACTTCAACTCAGCATCACCAAATTTGTCTGCTGCATTGATGACGGAGAGACGCAGTTGCTCGGTGTCCTGCGCGAGCGGCATCAACGACGCATTTAGGCCCTGGAGCTTGGTAGTGACATCGGCGATCTGCTTTTTCTCTGCTTCCGTCAGTGGTGGAGCTTTGGGTTTTTGGGGCTTCGTGGATGCCGAAGTTTTTGGCAGCCCCTTCGCCAGCATGGAAGCAAGGATGCCTTCGATGTTCGCAGGCTTCTTCGCAGCAGCGACGGTGACGGTTTCGGAGGCACCCTCACCAATCCACCAAGCAAGCACTTGGCATTCTTCCGTGGTGATTTGCGGCTCGTCCGCAGGCGGCATGTGATCGTCGTCGTCCTTCGCCAAAAGAATGCGCTGCATCATGAGGCTATCTTTGGACTTTCCTGCGACCACTGTGGTGGGTCCGTCGCCGCCGCCCTTCATGATGTCAGCAAAGGTGTGCATCCGAAGCTTGCCTTTGGATTTCTCTGCGCCGTGGCAGCTCGTGCACTTGGATTCAAGAATCGGGGCGATGATGTGCTGATACACATTGGCCTTCGCGGCGATCTCGGGATT
>CAZCAL010000024.1:16891-18892 GCA_964496625.1 uncultured Verrucomicrobiaceae bacterium
GATTGAGTGCGGCGGTGGCAGCTTTTACCGGTGCTGGGGCCGCGGGTTTGGCGGGCGCGGGGGCGGCAGGCTTTGCTGCGGCGACAGGTGCCGCAGCAGGTTTGCCCACCAACACTGCGGCCAATGCGGCCTCAATGTTTGGCGCACGGTTTTTTGCCTGGGCAACGGTCATCGTTTCTGACGCACCTTCGTTGATCCACCAAGCCAGGAGCTGGCACTCCTGAGTGGTGATTTGATCTTTTTCTGCGGGCGGCATGTGGTCATCATCGTCCTTCGGAAGAAGGATGCGCTTCATCATGAGGCTATCGCCAGACTTGCCCGCGACAACCGTCTCTGGTCCATCGCCACCGCCTTTGAGAATGTTCGCCAGGGTATCCATGCGAAGTTTGCCCTTCGATTTCTCCGCCCCGTGGCAGCTGGTGCACTTCGCCTCTAGGATCGGCATCACGACCTCTTTGAAGACGACCGCGCTGCCATGGGCAGCAAGATCAAATTTACCCGCTGGAGCAGCAGCCGCAGGGGCTGGTGCAGCTTTCGCAGGAGCCGCAGCTGCCACTGCGGCGGCAGGGGCAGCTGCCGCTGGCTTCGCATCATCTTCTGCGGACCAGCCAATATTAATGTGCGCAGAGGCCAGCTTGCCCCGCAGTTGTGCCACGCCAGCCTTTGTCACGCCGGTTTGCCAGAGGTAGAGCGCCTTCAGCTTGGCGAGACCCGCCAGCTTCTGGATGCCTGCGTCCGTGACCTTGGTGCCGTAAAGATTGAGATACTCCAGCCCTACCAGGCCTTTCAGATGATCGAGTCCAGCATCAGTGATTCCTGTGTTTTCCAAATGCAATTCCTTCAGGGCGGTCATGCCTTTCAGCGCTGCCAATCCAGCATCCGTCACCTTCGTGCGAGCCAGATCCATGGAAGCAATTTCCCCCGCCACCGGAGCCAGAGGCGCTAGGCCAGCATCGGCGAAGGTCTTTGCCACATTTAGAGCGGTGAAGCGCAGTTCTGGGGATTCTGCCGCAATCGGCATCAGCGAGGCCCCCGCAGCGTTTACTTTTTCAATTGCAGCAGTGACAGCCGGATCAGCCGCAGGTTGATCGGCCGCGTGGGCGACGATGGCGACGCTGAAAACGGCAAGGGCTGCGGAACGCCAGAAATGGCTGAGGCTGGTCATGGTGGGCGGTTTCGGTTTCATGGCGGGGAAAGGTTTATTTTACGAGGCCCTCAACTAGGGCTTGTGTTTCTGCGGGGAATTTTGCGTCGTCTGCTTTTTGCGTTTCGGAGGCACCTGACTTGATCCACCAAGAGACCAGAGCAAGCTCCTCGGGGGTCATCTGGTCGCGTCCTTCAGGCGGCATGTGTTCATCATTATCAATCGGGAGTTTAACTCTGGCGACAAAAAGGCTTTCATCAGGTTTGCCGGGAATGACCGTTTTCACATCGTCCCCGCCGCCTTTCATCAGCATTTCGTGCGTATCCATACGAAGGTCGCCTTTCGATTTTTGCTCATTGTGGCATTTGTTGCACTTTTGTTCCAAAACAGGCTGGATGATGTCTTTGAAGACCATCTTTCCAGCGGCGGCCGCAATGGTGACACCCTCTCCACCCGCAGCTGGCGTAGCCTCTGGGGCTGGAGTCGGCGTCGGCGCGGGTGTGGGCGGCACTTGAGTGGGCGTTGGTGCCGGAGCGGGTGCGACGGCAACTTCAGGCTTCACGGGTAGTGGCGTCGGAGTCGGCGCTGGCTCTTCTTTTTTGGGTGCTTCCTTTGTTTCCGCAAAACTGAGCATCCATTTTTCTGCGCCGATCATTTTTTCCTTCAGCCCGTCTGGGGCATACTCAGTGAGGTATTTATTCCCATGCACCATGTTGCCGCCGAAATGAGCGCCGAGGCCCATCGTCGCAAACCCCGCCAGGAACATCGCACGTGCTCCGTCGAGGAGGCCGCGATTGCTACCACTCATGCCCATCACACGCATCACCAGCGCCAGAAGGATTGCGCCAGTGCCAGCA
>CAZCAL010000025.1:0-15726 GCA_964496625.1 uncultured Verrucomicrobiaceae bacterium
CAACGCCAGCAAGGTGGTAGTAGAATGATTTTTTGTTGATCATTGGATTTCAGTTTTTTGGGCAATGGTTAACGCGTGTGAGGCAATTTTGGGTGCGCGTTAGTCCCTCCTCAAGAGCCTTACAGGACCAGATCTGAATTTCTTTCTTTAACGACTGGAAAACCGCTGGAGTCGTCAGCATCCGAGTGGATGTTGGCAAAATGAAGGGAAGTCAGCCTAGCTCTCAGTCGCCCAAGCAACGGGGGAGGGGTGCGCAGGTGCAGACCGCCCAGCGCTTTGCCAGTCTGCACGTTGACTATGACGATGGGGAAGGGCCGGAGAGGGTGGCGACGAAGTTCTTTCGCGACCACGCCAGTACGATCATATCGAAGCACTCAAGTCCTGATTTGCCCTTCGAGGCGAGCCTGAATCCTTATCGTGGCTGTGAGCATGGCTGCGCCTATTGTTATGCGAGACCGACCCATGAGTATTTGGGCTTCTCCTCGGGGCTTGATTTTGAATCGCGGATTCTGGTCAAGGAGGATGCTCCCGAACTTTTGCGCACGGCGTTTGCCAAGCCTTCCTATGTGCCGGTAAAGCTGTCGTTCAGCGGGGTTACGGATCCTTATCAACCGGTGGAAAAACGTCTCAACTTGACGCGCCGCTGTCTCGAGGTTTTGGCAGAGTGCAGGCATCCGGTGGTGATGATCACCAAGAATCACCTGATCACCCGGGACGTCGATCTCTTGGCTGAACTGGCACGTCACGATGCTGCCGCTGTCTATGTTTCGATCACGACGCTGGATGCGGACCTAGCCCATCAGCTGGAGCCGAGGGCATCTTCGCCAAAACAGCGTCTTGAGGCAATTCGCGTTCTGCGGGATGCGGGGGTGCCTGTCGGGGTGTCTGCGGCACCGATGATTCCAGGCCTAAACGACTCAGAGTTACCAAAGATTCTGGAGGCTGCTGTCGCTGCAGGGGCGCAGTTTGCGGGCTACACCGTGGTGCGATTGCCTTTCGGGGTAAAGGATGTCTTCGCGCGCTGGCTGGATGAACATCGGCCGAGCGAAAAAGAGAAAATTCTCGGTCGCATTGAGGAGACCCAAGGGCGGACGCTCTCTCACGCAGAGTTTGGGAAGCGACTGAAGGGGGAGGGGGTCTGGGCGCAGCAAATCGGTGCAATGTTTAAGGTGACTCTGCTGCGTTTGGGGCTGCTGCACCGTCGCCCTGAGGTCAGCGCCACTGCATTTCGACGTCCGTTGGATGATTCGGGGCAGTTGGATTTGTTTCGTTGAATCGTCTTTGATCTTTCTGCTAGTGGTAGTTGAGATTCTCTATCGCGTGTGCGAGTTAGGAAGGCTATGAAAAAACGGATTCTCCTTCTGACGCTGGTCATTTCTGGGCTGACGATGATCGGCTGCGTGGCGGTTCCTCCCGCGCAGCGCGAGGCAGACCGCCGCGAGCGTATGGTCACGATGCCGTTGAATCCCGATATGAGGGAGCGGCAATATTTGCCGGAAGTTGCATCGGTATTGGAGGACGCGGATTTCAGTCCTGTCTTGGATGGCGGTGTGCCAAACGAGCTTCAATTTGATATCGACGAAGGTCCCATCAACACGGTGGTGACCGCACGTTTGATCCGGCGGGGGCAGGTGTTTGCCTCCGCAGAAGGTCGCGATGGAGGGCCTCGTTCCCTCATTGACCGTGCGGGCGTGGTGCGAAGTGCTGTTGGTCGCTGCCTGCGAGATTTTTCCGATCAGCTTGAACGCGCTTCCGAATGGGAAGCCGGGCGAGCCAACTATTCAGCGCCCCAGCAAGGTTATTATCGCTGATTGATACGAGCGCGAGACAATTATGCGGATACTGCATCTGACACCCGGCACAGGTTCCTTTCATTGCGGCAGTTGCCTCCGCGATAATGCGCTGATCAAGGCGCTACGTGTTCGTGGGCACGATGCGGTGATGGCTCCGCTGTACATGCCGCTGGTGACGGATCGCGAATCTGCAAGCCCTGAGCAGCCCATCCGCGTCGGCGGCATCTCGCTGTTTTTGCAGCAAAAGTTTCCGTGGTTCTACCGGATGCCAGCATTCGTTCACGGCTGGGTCAATAATCCGGCCTTGCTGAAGTGGGCGTCTAAACGTCTGGGCATGACTGCCGCCAAAGATCTCGGGGAGATGACGCTCGGTAGCCTGCTCGGGGAGGATGGCAGGCAATGGGGAGAGTGGAACAAGCTGCTGAAGTGGATCAAAAACGAGTTTCGTCCCGATGTGGTCTCGCTTTCGAATAGCTTGCTCAGTGGTCTCGCTCACGCGATTTCGCGGGATATCGGCGTTCCTGTAGTCTGCTCCATGCAGGGTGAGGATTCCTTTCTTGATACTTTGCCGGATGACTATCGTGACCGCGCCTGGGCGGCGATGCGTCGGAATGCGGAAAGCTTGTCGGCGATTGTCGCTCCGAGCCAGTTTTATGCGAATGCAATGGCTGAGCGCTTAGGATTACCGGCAGACGAGATCTACGTGGTGCCAAACGGCATCGATACCACTCCCTTTCCGGTGGCGGAGTGTGACCCGAACTGGCCAGTGATTGGCTATTTAGCGCGCATGATTCCCGGCAAGGGGCTGACGACTTTGGTCGATGCTTTTATCGAGTTGTCACGTCGTGGGAAGTTGCCCCGCGCTAAGCTGCGTATCGCGGGTGCGATGATGGGATCAGACGAAGCTTACGTGAACGAACTTCGTGCCAAGCTAAAGGCAGCGGGTTGCATTGGGAAGGTTGAGTTTTTGCCGAATCTGACGTTTGCGGAGAAGCTGAAGTTTTTGAGTGGTGTGTCCGTCTTCTCAGTGCCTGCCACCTACGGCGAGGCTTTCGGTTTGTATGTCATTGAGGCGATCGCTTGCGGCATCCCAGTGGTTCAGCCGGACAGTGGTGCTTTTCCTGAACTCATTGCGGCCACGCAGGGTGGCGTATTGTGTGCGCCAGATGATGCGGCTTCGCTGGCTGACTCGTTAGAGGCACTGCTGCAGAACGAAGAGCAGCGCGATCAGTTGGCGAATCGAGGCATGGCAAACGTCCGTCGCGAATTTACAGCGGCGAAGATGGCCGAGCGCTTCGATGGGGTGCTGCAAAAGGTGCACGCCGCAGCAAAGTCAGCGTAGTGCGATCTGCGGAAAGGTGGTGGGCGGATGGGGCGTTGACCCTGTCTGATTTTCTTCCTTATTCCTGTATGATTCGTCTCCGCCTTTGCTGCCTCGTTCTTGTCCTCTCCACTGCCGCCCAATCCTATGCGGATTGGCCGCAATGGCGGGGGCCTACGCGTGATGGAGTCTCAACCGACACCTCGCCAGTCGCATCGACTTTTCCAGAGGCGGGATTGAAGAAGGTTTGGGAGAGTGACTTCATCCCCAGCGATCATTACGGTGGCCATGGTAGCCCCGTCATTGCTGGCGAGCACGCATTTCTTTCCGTCGTCTGGCATGAGCGTGTGGCATCGGAGGAGCGCGAGATTGATGTGGAGGTCATGCAGCAGTTGAATCATCGCGGTGTTTCTGAGGAACTGGCGAAAAAGCTTGAAGCGGATCGACTGAGTTTGAGTTCCCGACTTCGCGGCGAAAAACTTGAAGAGTGGATCACCGCATGGACTGAAGCGAATTTGTCTGAGAAGGAGAAGGTCTCATTGGCATCGTGGGTCGCGTCACGATTCCGTGCTGGCAAGACCGCATTGCCGTTGGCAGATCTAGATAAGGTCTCAAAACGTCAGGGTAAACCGTTTCCGTCCGCTGCGGCGATGAAGGAATGGATGGAGGCTGAAAAGCTTTCACCAGAAGTGCAAGCGAAACTGCTAGCGGTGGTGCCTAACACGATCAAAGTCGCGAAGGATGCGGTCGTCTGTCTCGATATGGCCAGCGGGAAACAGGTGTGGAAGTTTGAGGCTGAAGGAAAGCCGACGGGTCGCAAATCCTCAAGTACTGCGGCAGTCATTGATGGGAGAGTGTATGCTGTGGGTAGCACCCATTTGTATTGTCTCGATGAAAAAGACGGGTCGCTGAAGTGGCAGGCTGTATTGCCCTCTGAAGGTGCCGCAGCATCTCCCCTAGTGGTCGGTGATCGTGTCTATATGGCCGCTGGTAGTGTGGTTGCATTAGATGTCGCAGACGGGAAGATCGTTTGGCAGCAGAAGCAAGTGAAGGGTGATACCGGCAGCGCCCAGCTTTGGAAGCCAACGACAGGTGCTGAGGTGTTGGTCATCAATAGCAACAATAGCCTCGTGGGGATGCGTCCTACCGATGGTGAGATTGTCTGGACAGTCGAAGGTGGTGGGCCATCGACCCCCGTCACAGAGGGTGATTGGCTTGTGGTCTACAGTGGCGCAAAAGATGTTGGATTGCGTGCCTACAAAGCGCAGGCAGAAGGGGCACCCAAGGCAATGTGGTCGCACTTTTGGGTGACACTGCGTTACACTGGCTCTCCCATCATTCATGAAGGTCATGTTTATTTGTGCTGTGGAGGTAAACATCAGTGTGTTGATCTCGTCTCTGGCGAAGTGAAATGGTCAGAGACTGTGAACAGCACCATCACTTCGCCACTGATCGTGGACGGTAAGCTCTTGGTCTTGGAGAACAACGGCACACACCTGCGCATGGTGAAGGCAGACCCTTCGGGTTATCAGCAACTCGGTCGTGCGAAGGCGGATGCAATGGGCTGCACATCTCCAGCTTTGAGCAACGGTCGTATGGTGATCAGGAACAAAGAAAAGCTGATCTGTTATGACCTGCGCCCTGAAAAGTGATTGAATAGATTTGAAGTGCTTCCGTCTGGATGATTGAGCACAAGCTCAACTCATCCAATGAAAACCAATTCATCAATCATCGGGCCTGTCATGATGGCGGGCATGTTCTTCTTTGCCGCCCTCTCAGCCAAGGCTGGCCACGACTGTGGTCTGCTTGGCCAGGTTCGAGCGATGGATGTAAGTAGCGACCACTTGCTGACGGAATACCGCAAGGAATTGCGCGAATCTCACTGTCGCCCAAGTAAGGATGAGCTGCGTTTGTTGCAAGAGATCAGTAACCTCGAGACGCTCACGGATCGGGTGCGCTCTGCCATTGAAAATGGTGAGAGTGGTAGCTGTGTCTCTGGCTGGTTGCAGAAGGTGAGGTCCTCATACAACTGCACACGCTCATTCGCAGATAAAGTCGGTGTGTGTCGTTGCACTCGCGGGTACCTTAGTGCCTTCAGCACCCAACTTTGTCAGGCGGAAAGGGCTCTATCTTCTTCACGCAGCCGGGATAGAGGCAGCTTTGATGACGACCATCATCGCTTCGGCATCAAACCCTCACTTGGACAGTTGCATGAACTCACAGACCGGTTGGTTCGGCGCTAACTGCACAAAATAACCGGACTGTAGAGAGCCCAGGAGCGAAAAGGCGCGGTTCTCATCTTTGGGGCCGCGCTACTTTTTTGCTACGAGCGAAGCTCAACCGTTCTTCAGGTATCCAAAGGCAAGGGCTCCACTGGCGAGGAAAAGGGCAGCGATGATCATTCCGGTAAGCATATCGATTGGGTTCATACACCGGTTCACAATTGAATCCAGTGGAAAATTCTACTTGCGTCCCGGCCCGGCCCCTGCACTTTAACCGCCCCTATGGCAAAAACAGCGTGGTTAGAGCGCGAGAAGCGCAAAAGTAAAACAGTCGAAAAATTCGCCAAGCGCCGTGAGGAGCTTAAGGCCGCCAAAGACTATTTTGGTCTGAGCCTGCTCCCTCGCGATGCGAGCCCAACTCGTTTGACGAATCGTTGCCGTGTCTCCGGTCGTCGTCGTGCGTTCATGCGCCGATTCCAAATGTCCCGTATCACTTTCCGTGAATTGGCGTCCCAGGGATTGATCCCAGGGGTGACCAAATCCAGTTGGTGATTCTGACGCAGGAATCGTCTGTTAAGACTTTTGTCGAAGGGCACATTGTTGCCCTTCGGCAGTTTTGTGTCTTGAGAAGACGGTGATTACACTAAATTATCGGCATGCCTACCTATTCCTACATTGCTGAAATCCCGGAGGAGGGGTGTGTCCGTTGCAAAAAGGGATTTGACCTTCGCCGCCCCATTGAGCGTCCTGCGCTCACTCACTGCCCTTTGTGCAGGAAACCGGTCATTAAACTGGTGACCTCGTTTTCTACCCCGAAGATCACCAAACCTCTCTCAGTCAGTGATGCCAAGGCAGCTGGATTCACGATTCTGGAAAAACGCATCGATGGTAATTACGAGCGTCTTTAGCGGCACTGTCTGGCCTCGTTCTTGCTCCTGATGGATATGATTTCAATTCCTGTTCTTGCCTCTGCTGAGCCAATCCTAACTCACTGGGATTTTACTTCTGGTGAGTTGATGTGGAAGGGAATGGTGGTGCTGTTTTTTGTGGTACTGAACGGCTTCTTTGTGGCTGCTGAATTTGCCATCGTTAAGGTGCGGTCTTCGCAGCTTGATGCGGAAATTGATGAGGGGAGCAAGGTAGCCCAGCAGGCGCGTGACCAGTTGAAAAACTTGGATGGCTATCTGTCTGCCACACAGTTGGGCATCACCCTCGCCAGCATCGCTTTGGGAAGTGTCGGAGAGCCCTATGTCTCGCGCGTCATTCAGCCGTTGATGGTGATGGCAGGGGTCACCAATGAGCACGTGATCGCTTGGGTTTCCATCGCCATCGGTTATTCGGTGGTTACCTTTTTGCACGTCGTCATCGGTGAGCTAACGCCGAAGTCTCTCGCGATCCGCAAGGCCTTGCCAACAACGCTGGCTGTTACTCGCCCGCTCCATTACTTTTACGTGCTTTTTAAGCCAGCGATCTGGCTGTTGAACGGGGCGGCCAATTGGACGCTCGCGCACATCTTCCGCATTCAGGCTGTGTCGGAATCGGAATTGGCTCACTCCGAAGAAGAACTCAGACACATCGTCGCCGAAAGCCAGAAGTCAAAGGAGGTGACGGAGACGGAAAAGGACATCCTTCTCAACGCACTGGCATTGAATGATCGATGCGTGCGGGACGTGATGACGCCGCGCAATCGGGTCGTTTCTTTGAATGCACAGACTTCGTTTGAGGAGAACGTCCAGATTGCAGTGCGTTCGAAGCATACCCGCTTCCCTCTGGTTGATGGCCACCTGGATGTGAGTCTCGGGCTGATCCACATCAAAGACATGCTTGGCTTAATGGGGGATGCAAAGCCCGACCTTCGGAAGATCAAAAGGGAACTGCACATCGTCCCTGAAATGCTGCCGATTGATAAGCTGCTTCGCTTTCTCCTCGACAAGCACTCGCACCTTGCACTCGCGGTGGATGAATTTGGCGGCGCGGTCGGGGTTGTTACTTTGGACAACGTGATTGAAGAAATTGTCGGCGACATCCAGGATGAGTTTGATTCTGACAACAAAGAATTTGTCCGGATCAACGAGCAAGAGTTCACCGTGGATGGCATGCTGAATCTCTATGAACTTCATGATAAAGCGGGCATCGACATTGAGAGTGAAGAGGTGACAACCATTGGTGGCTATATCACCCATCTATTGGGACGGTTACCTGAGCTCAACGAGACAGTGTTTATCGATGACTACACCGTCACTGCGACCAAGATGGATCAGCGACGTGTCGTTGAACTTCACTTCCTTTACACAGGCAGGCCAATCCCAGAGTCGGCGAATGATGGCAATGAGTGATGGTTAGGCTTCTGGAGATTCTTGATCGAGCCAATCCAACGCTTTTTGGTAACTGGACTGCGTGAGGAAGTGATTCAATCGCTGTGGAATCAAGGATTGGTGGTCGCTGTGAAACTTCTGAAGTTCTTCTGACACAGCCTGTAGCTGGCGCAGTTGCTCACTGGGGTCCGACTCTCGAAGGGCATGATCTGCGATGATGGCAAGCCTCCGCGTTAATAGCTGGCGCAAACTTTGGGATGCAGGTTGGGGTAGTGGTTTCATGACGAAACATAAACCATACCAAGTAATAGTTGTGCACACAATTCACACACTATTCACATCACTACTGCCAGTTATTGGGTACGTGCGTGCGAACAACTTCTTTGATCGAAGGTGCGTAATTTAAAAACATTTTTTCAATCACGCAAAAATTCAAAAACTTGATTGAAGTTGTACTTGTTATCTGACCAAAATTCGAGATAACAAACCAACGTTTTGAAAAAAGCGAACACGTCAATGCCACGACGTCTAGATCTTCAAGAAACCTTTCTGCCACATTCCACTCCCGATCCCATTATTAACGCAGCCATGTTGCCCAGCGATGACTCTCTCTCCTCCTCTCAAGATGACCCTTCTTCCCAACGCCCTCAGCATGCATCCAGCGATGATATCTGGCTGCAAATTTGCAAACAGCTAATTGAGCGCATTGGTTTGGATAATTTCCGCCGTTGGTTCGGCGGTGCCTTCGGCCATGTTGGCTCGTCTGGTAATCTTGTGATTGATCTGCCAAACCCGATCCACCACCTCTGGATCGAGAGCAACTACCAGACGATCTTAGCCGATGTTGTGATCGACGTGATGGGTGCTGGTGTCATGATCGACTTCAACGTGTCTGCCGAAGTTCGTGCTACGATGCCCCCATCATCGCTCGTTCAAAAAGCAGCCAAGACGCTTGCTCCAGGACTTCCCAGCAATGGTTCCCAGGTCATCGAAGATCGCAGTGTAGTGCTCGGCGCGCCATCTCCAGTCCGTAGTTTTTCCGAGGCTGGACTGAATGCGCGGCATAACTTCGATTCGTTCGTCGTTGGCACAAACAGCAGCTACTCCGCTGCCGTCGCCAGGGCGGTGGCAGAAAAGCCAGGCAAGATTTACAACCCGCTCTTCTTTTATGGGGCTACAGGATTGGGCAAGACCCATCTCATGCAGGCCATCGGCCAAGAGGTGCTGCTGCGCAAAAAGCGCGCGGTGGTTCGGTACGTGACGTCAGAGCAGTTCACGAATGAGTTTGTGGATTCCATCCGGAAAAACACCTTCACTCAATTCCGCCAACGTTACCGCAAGGTGGATGTTCTGCTGATCGATGATGTGCACTTCTTTGCGGGTAAGGACAGCACGCAGGAAGAGTTCTTCCACACGTTCAATGAGCTGTTCAACAATGCGAAGCAGATCGTGCTTGCCAGTGATCGCCCACCCAGCGAGATCAAGAACCTTGAGAGCCGTCTCGTCTCCCGTTTTGAGTGGGGCTTGACGACCCAGATCCAAGTTCCTGATTTTGAGACCCGTGTAGCGATCCTGCGCCGCAAGCAGGCGGACTACAATGTCAGCGTCGATGCCTGGATCATCGATTTCGTGGCCAAGAATGTGCGTAACAATGTGCGCAAACTCGAAGGCGCATTGATGCGTGTCGCAGCCCATTTGTCCCTTGAAGGTGGGCTTCAGGGCGAGGCTGAGCTTGCTGCCCTACTGGGTGATATCCTTGAACAGGAGCCGACTAAAGCGGTGACTGTAGATCGCATCCAACGCACCGTGGCAAGTCAATACGACCTTCGCGTGGGGGACCTGACCGGACCGCGTCGTCCGAAACATGTCGCTGAAGCCCGCCAAGTGGCCATGTATCTCACTCGTCAAATGACAAAGCTACCACTGATGCAGATCGGTGAAGAGTTCGGTGGTCGCGATCATGGCACCGTGATCCATGCCTGCAAGGTGGTGGCTGCGCGCATGGGGACCTGTGGCGAGTTTGGTCGGGGTGTTGATGACTTGATGGCCAAGGTGCTGGCAGACTGAGTCTGGTCAGCAAATCAGATTCAAAAAAAACGGGCACCTCCGCGGAGGTGCCCGTTTTGATTTGAATGAGGCTACAAGCGGCGCTCTTTGACTTCTTCGATGAGTTCCGCAATGAAATCAGCGGCAGGCTTGACGCCGAGATCGCCCTTCTTGCTATGGCGGACGGCGACGGCGCCGATGGCGGCTTCTTTTTCGCCGAGCACGAGCATGTAGGGGATCTTATCGAGCTGTGCGTTGCGGATCTTCGCGCCGATTTTATCGGCATCTGCATTCAGTGTGTAGCGAATGCCAACGGCTTGAAGTTGGGCTGCGATTTCGCGGGCAAAGGCATCGCTCTTTTCGCTCACGGTGAGGATGCGGACTTGCTCGGGTGCTAGCCACGCGGGGAAGTGACCAGCGAAGTGCTCGATCAAGACACCGCAGAATCGCTCCATGCTGCCGAAGGGGGCACGGTGGATCATGACGGGGCGGTGCGGGCGATTGTCGGGGCCGACGTAGCTCAGGTCGAACCTCACCGGCAGCACGTAGTCCACCTGCACGGTGCCGAGTTGCCATTCGCGGCCAATGACGTCTTTGATGACGAAGTCGATCTTTGGTCCATAGAAGGCAGCCTCTCCTGGTTCCTCAGTGAAGGGCACACCGAGTGTCGCAGCGGCCTGGCGGCACGCTTCTTCAGCCTTGTCCCACATTTCTGGGTCGCCTGTGAATTTGCTGCTGTCTGGGTCCCGCAGACCAACGCGTACTCGGTAGTCATTCATGCCGAGGGTGTTGAGCACGACCTTCACCAGCGAGAGACAGCCGAGCACTTCCGCAGCGACTTGATCTTCGGTGCAGAAAAGGTGGGCGTCGTCTTGGGTGAACCCACGGACGCGAGTCAAGCCGTTCAATTCGCCGCTTTGTTCCCAGCGATATACGGTGCCAAATTCCGCAAGACGCACAGGGAGATCGCGATAACTGCGTGGCTGGCTATCAAAGATCTTGATGTGATGCGGGCAATTCATCGGCTTCAGCATGAAGCCATCCAGCAACTTCTCATCTGGCAGGACGCGGCTCTCTGGAATCACTTCCGTGCCCGCGCGCTCATTGATGGCGTTGCGAAGCTTACCCGAAAGGGCGTCAAGGCGCTCCATCACTTCCGCACAGGTGCAGCCAGCATCGGCGCATTCCTGCATGGCTTCATTCTCGACGATGGCTCCAAATTGGCTGTCCTTGTAGTAGGGGAAATGTCCGCTGGTCTTGTAGAGCGCCAGTTTGCCGATGTGCGGCGTGAATACCTGGCTGTAACCTTGCTTGCGCAGTTCTTCGCTGATGAAAGTCTGGAGTTCTTGACGCAGGACCGCTCCATTCGGAGTCCAAAGGATCAGCCCTTGGCCGACATCTTCGTCGATATGGAAGAGTTTCAATTCTTTACCCAGGCGGCGGTGATCGCGCTTCTTGGCTTCTTCGAGTTGCACGAGATGCTGCTCAAGATCCTCCTTGGATTCAAAGGCAGTGCCATACAGGCGTTGCAGTTGGCCCTTGGATTCATCACCCATGTAGAAGGATGACGAGACCGACATCAGCTTCACGTTTTTGCATTTGCTGGTGTAACCGACGTGTGGTCCTGCGCAGAGGTCGATGAATTCACCATTCTTGAAGCAGGAAATCTCCTCTCCCTCTGGGATCTTATCGATGAGATCCAGCTTGAACCGGCTTGGGTTTGATGGGCGCTCTGTTAGACCTCCCAGGCGGCCAGACTCCGCCATGGCGCGGGCTTCCTCGCGGGAAATGGCGATGCGCTCGAAGCGCTGGTTTTCTTTGGCGATCTTGCGCATCTCCGCCTCGATCTTCTCGAAGTCATCCGGCGTGATTCGATGTTCCTTCAGATCGAAGTCATAATAGAAGCCATTCTCCACCGGCGGGCCGTAGGCAAATTGGACATTGGGCCAGAGGCGCAGGATGGCCGTGGCCATCACGTGGGCACAGGAGTGGCGCAGGCGCTCCAGATCAGTCATCTGGGCGCGTTCTTCGAGAGTCTTACGTTCGTTCATAGGATGCGAGGAAACGGCATTTTACAACGGTATGGCGCAGCGTCCAAAAGAAGCTCAGACTTTTCTCAGTCCAGCACGTCTATGTGGGAATCCATAGCCAGTGAAATTGATTGCTGAATCTGGTTGATCTTGGGGCGGTTGAAGTGATGATCGGTGGACATGAATACTCTTGCCAAGGACGTTGAAATCAAAGGAACCATTCGTTTTGCCCAGTCGCTGATCGTAGAAGGGAAACTGGAAGGTGAAATTATCTCCGATGGAGCCCTCACGATTGGGGAGAATGGCTATGTCAAAGGCAACATCCAGAGTGGTCGTATTGTGATTTTCGGCCGGGTGGATGGCGATATCGTTTCCAAGGAACGCTGTGAGGCAAAGTCCACCGCAGTGATCGTGGGCGATATCACCGCAGGCAGTTTCGCCATCGAAGAAGGCGCAACCTTCCAAGGTCGTTCCCGTGTGGGTAAGATCCCCGCCGCGCCGAGATAGTCAGCTTGGCTAGGCCGTGATTCGTCGCAACTGCGACCGGTAGTCTCTTGGGGAGAGCTTCATGACGTCGCGAAAGCGTCGATTGAAGTTCGCCAAATTCCGGTAACCACAATCCAAGGCGATGGTGGTAATATTGAGCCGTTCATCTTCGGCCATCAGACGGCAGGCGCGGCCAATACGCACTTCGTTCACGTATTCCGGCACGGTTTTGCCCAGGCGAGACTTGAAGAAACGGCTAAAAGCTCCCTCGCTGAGGTGGGCTAATTTTGCCAGCGTAGCACGATCAATGTCCTCCGTGATTCGCCGATGGATGTATTCGCACACACGCTGCATGCGGTCGAGATCGTCAGACTTCAGCGGTGGCTCATAACCTGGGGATGCGAGCGGGTGCAAGTCCTTGGACCGCGATAACACATCGAGGATGCCCAGCAGGCCGACGAAGCGCGTCAATCCGTGAGCAGAGGCCAGCGCAATCATGCGCTCCTCCACCTCCGTGCGTGTGCGACCATTCAGTTGCAGCCCTCTCCCGGCTCGACGCAGCAGACGGACGACAGGTTCCATTTCCGGCTTACCCATCAGGGTGTCCCCGATCGCACTTTGATCAAAGCGGACGATGATGGCGTGGACGCCCTGAGGATCTCCTGGCTCCTGATGCCAGATGTGCGGGAGATTTGCTCCGATGAGGACAATGTCACCATCAGCAAGCGCGCCGATATGATCGCCCACCACGCGGTGGCCACGACTGCGAATGGCGAGGGTCAATTGATACTCGGGATGGAAGTGCCAGCGGGTGCCGTAGTCTGGCCCGTGGAGTTCTTCGCAGTGGAAGGACTCCCACTCGCGGTGCGGGACGCGTTCGAGGACGGGTTTCGTGGCCTTCATGGTGCTGGGACTTCGATTGCCTCGCACTGCTCCCGCCAACCAGGGAAGCGCCACAAATTGGGGAAGCCAGAGCATTGGGCCGGCTTCACCGCTTGGATCCGGCAATGATTTTTGCCAATGAGAAAGAGGCACTCGCCGTTGGGCTTGTCGATGATGGATAAGCCAGTGCGGTTCGCATTGAGTCGTGTTGAGGTAGCGATGAATTCTTCCTCACTGAGTTCGAGATACTCTGCGATGTTCTTGGTCTCTTCGTCCGTGATGCGCACGTCTCCCGGCCAGCGGCAGCAGTTTCCGCAGCGCTGGCACAGGTATTGCGTGCCTGGGGTGTCAAGTGGAGAAGGTGTGCTCATCAAAACTTTTCAAGTCGCCAGAGAGGCGGCCTAGCCTCATAGTTGCCGCTATGTTTGCCACGAATCAACCTTTACCCGCAGTGCCTCCGGCGCAATGAGCCAACGTTCCACACTGATCCTGCTTAGCTCCCACGAGTCGCTTGCTGCGGCGGTGGAAGAGTGGTCCACGAGCGAGGACTGGGTGCGCTGGATCTTCAGTGGCATCCGTGCGCGAATGGAAATGCTGACGGCAGGACGGGAAGTGCTGCAGACCGAACTAGCGGTGCGCAGGGCTTGGCAAGAGTTCACCCAGCGGATCGCCGCGCCGGACGCCGCCACTGCGATTCATCGCCTCTGGCACTCCGTGCAGGCGGGTGATGCCGATGCCTGGACTGAGGCGGAAGGAGCTTGGCACGATTCATTCACTGGCGATCCTTCCGTCGCGGGGCGCAGCATCGCGGCGGGGGAACTGCTCCTTTCCGCAACACGCGGTGCACGTCATCAAGGCCTGCTCGGGCGCATCCGCACTCGGGTGGAGGAAGGCAGCGCCAACGGGCACATTCTGCCAGTCTGGTTGGCCGTGGGCAGCTTTTTTCAGCTCGGCTTGGCTCCGATCATCGCAGAGTATCTGCGTCTGGAGTGGGAGATGCTTTCACGCCGGGTCCCCGGCGGTGTGCTGGAGCCCCTCGGAAGCATTGGCTTGACTGGCTTGACCAGTCGCATCCTCCAAGGTGCCCCCGCAAATTCTGTCCGCCTAGCCTCGGCGGTGTAGGGGAGGGATTACATCGACCAACAGGCTTGCTGATCGATTATGCTTGGCACTTTTGTGATGACTTTGGGCGTGTGAACCCTTCTGACAATTTCTGCCAGAGCTCAATTCCGGTGGCGCGCATGGCAGGCGCGGCAGTCCGTTTTCATCTCTCTACTGGTAATTATTGCTCTAGTTACGTCGGAGGACTTAACCTGCAAAACCAAATCAGCACTCATCTCCTGGCTACTCGAAAGGCGCTTTTGAAGCGGTGTGGACCGATTCAATTTGGTGGCGGCCCTCATCGCTTCTTTGAATCCCTCGTTAAGCAAGATGGCTTGTTCCGTCAATGAGGTAGTCGCTGGCGACGCTTCGTTGAGCAGCTTCTCTATCCTTTCAAATGCATGATCTATCCTCACCATTGAGTCAGCCAGGGGATCAATAGAGGCTTTTTCTACCAGAGGCTGGGGCTGTACATCTGTTGGCACTCCGCGGAACTCTCTCACGTCCCGCCAAAGGCCGCTATAATCAGGACTCGTGCCCGCTTCAGTCAGCCTCGCCAGCGCCTGTGTATTGCTGATGCTGCCTTCAGCCATCGCCGCAATTACCGCAGCGGCAGGACCGCGATGCTTGCCATGATGGCAATGGATGAGCAGTTTGCCCTCAGTCGAATGCAATACCCGATCCATTGCTACAATCGTCGCGGGGGGCACCCCATCGTAGCCGATGGGGAGGTGGACGTATGCGATGCCGCACTTTTTGGCATTGGCCACCTCTGGCGCTGTGCCGTCAACGCTGATGATTGTCTTGATGCCTTCTTGTTTCAATGCTCTAAACGCGCTGTCACCCGAAGGCTCGCCGCTCGAATAGATGCGTGTCGATAGTTGCCGGAAATTCTCTGGTAGCTTGATCGCATCATTCATTGGTCGCAAAATCGAGCAACCAACGACAGTGCCAAAGACGATGGCTAAGAAGGTCAAGCGCGTGTAGGCGGACATGATAGGAGGTTTTTACTTGTTTACTGTGACTAAAATCTTTCAACTAGACAGTCGTATTTACTTATGATCCACTCAGCTAGTCGCTAAGTTCATTCGATCACGAACTCCTCAACGTGCTATGAAGAAGAAAGTTTTCCGCCAAGCGCTTACTATCGTCCTTTTTGCAACTTTAGCGGCTGTTGTGAGTCATTGGCTGAGTAAGAGAGCTAATTCGCCATCAGTTTTGGCCACCAGCATGGCGCAACCGTCGCCGCAAAATTCGCTGCCATTACCGAAATTTGATGGCACGCCCAATCGCACACTGCCATCGTTCGTTCCTCTCGAGTCACTTCCTCAGATACCAGCAAATCCAACGGACGATCAAATCGTCCAGTGTCGTGTGCTGCCGGACCGACTCTGGCCTGTCGATGCTCTGGGAAGCGTTTCTGACAACGCCGAACTTGGCGCGCTGCTTCTTGGACTGCGTGGTAAGAGCGAGGCCGAACTGTATGCGGGCATAGAGAAGTGGCTCGCCTCTCACAAAGATTCGCGCTGG
>CAZCAL010000025.1:15736-18855 GCA_964496625.1 uncultured Verrucomicrobiaceae bacterium
CACTGCAGTCGCAGTTGATGAACTACAAATGGAATCGCGGATGGTTTGCCGAGGCACGTGCAGGGTGGTTAGAAGTGTGGTCAGCAACAAAGGACCGTGAGGATTTGAATAGCTACCATCTGGCCAATGACGTGCTGGCAAGGCTTCTGGAATCGCATGCCAGTGCTTCAAGAGTTGAACAACTGCGTTCGTTCGTGGATGCGGCGCTGAAGAGACCACTGAATGGTGCACTGGAGGGTCGGCTATATAAAGCAAAGGAAGCGCTCTGGCTGCTTGAGCATACCGCCGCTCAGAATGTAATGTGTGGGCCGTTGGCGCTCAATGCCATCAAAGAATATCGCGGCGAACCTTACATTGCCCCGCGTCTCAGTCAGGTGCCCCCTGAGTTTCAGGCCACCGGGATCTCCCTTGCAGATGTGCGACGTTACGCGCTCAATGACTATAAATTGCCAATGCAGGCGGCCAAACGAGATGATGGTAGCCGCCGTATTCCGACCCCGGCAGTCGTGCATGTGAAGGATCAGCATTACTGCGCCTTGCTTGAACAATCGGCTGATGGCTCACAATACATGCTAGAGGATCGGACTCTTGGTGTCTCCCGTTGGGTGGATGCAGCGGCGGTCGATGCAATGTCAACGGGGAACTTCCTCCTGGCAGCTACAGAATTGCCAGAGGGCTTTTCCCCTTTAGCTGAAATGGAGCAGCAACAGATTTTTGGAAGAGATGGCGCTCATGGGACAATCAATCCGGACGAAGAAGTGGGGGATGATGATCCGAAGACGGACGACGATCCGTGCGCTGAGGGCATGCCTCGCTGGACCTTCCATCCCATCCCAGGGGCCATTCGCCTCGGCGATATCCCTCTGCGCTACTCACCCCCGGTGGGGCCGGCCGTGGCATTTCGGGTCAACTACAACGACGCCGACAGCGGTGCGCCCACTTCACCTCCGACGTGGAGCCATGTCGGTGTGACCTGGAGCACGAACTGGGTCGCTTGGGTTGAGCATGTGAGCGGCACCCTAACAGGTTCTAGCACGCTGCGGGTGCGTGTCCCCGGAGGTGGCACTCAGGTGATGAAATACAACACGACGTCAGCGCAGTTCGGCCCTCATGATCAGAGCTTTGCCACCGTCAAGCGGACAGGCACCTACACCTACACACGACAGATGCCAGATGGCTCCATCGAGGTCTATAACTCTCCCGACAATCCAACGACTCCCTCCCGCGTCTTCCTCACGGAGATCATTGACCCTCAAGGCAACAAGCTTACGCTTAGCTATGACTCAAACGTCCGGTTGGTCTCCGTCACGGATGCGATCGGTCAGGTTACCACACTTGACTATACGGACGCAGGCAATATTTACCGTATCACTCGTGTCACGGATCCTTTCGGGCGCCACACAGACCTCGCTTATGACACAGCGGGACGGCTCATCAGCATCACGGATCAGATCAACCTTACGACTACCTTTGGCTACAACGCCTTCAGTGGATTCATTGCGTCGATGGTCACACCGTATGGCACATCCACCTTCGCGTTGCCAGTCAACTCGATGGGATCCAATCGTATCGTTGAGGCAATCGATCCGCTTGGCGGCAAGGAACGTGTGGAATACAACGACACTGGCTCAATCTCGGTGCCGTCTTTGCGCTCGCCGCCAAAGTCCGTCACCATCGGTGGGCAGGTCGTCAGCTTTTATGCCGAGGACTCCCGCCTCCAGTTCCGCAACGCTTGGTATTGGAATAAGCTGCAAAACGAGGTGGCTCCCGGCGACTACAAATCCGCGCGGAATTACCGTTTCTACACCAATGTAAACTGGCAGGTCGTGCCGGTTATTGAGACCATCAAGGAACCTCTCGAAGACCGTGTTTGGTTCAACTACCCCGGTGGTGTCTTGTTCGATGGCAGCGGGTTCCCCTATTATCCAGGTGCCAGTGCGGCGCCGCAGAAGGTGCTGCGCATGTTGACAGACGGCACTCCCCAACTTCGGCAATACTATACCGACGCTCAGGGGAACCTTGTCAAAACAGTCGATCCCCTGGGCCGCACCACCGAGTATCTTTATGCAGCCAACCTCTTCGATCTGCTGGAGGTTCGCCAGACCACTGGCGGAGTCAATGAGCGCCAGTTGGCCATCACCTACAACAGCCAGCATCAACCAGTCACTGTTACGGATGCCGCCGGCCAGGTGACCACATACACTTACAACGCACGTGGCCAGGTGCTGACCGCCATTGATCCGGCAGGCGGGACTGCGACATTCACTTATGACATCAATGGTTACGTCACCAGCATTGACGGACCTTTGCCCGGAGTGAGCGATGTCACGACTTTCAGTTACGACAGCCTAGGCAGAGTCAGCACCATCACGCACCCGGATGGTTATGCTCGCAGCTTCATTTACGACAGCTTTGATCGCCTTACTCGGACCAATTTCCCCGACGGCACATTTGAGCAGATCAGCTACGACAAGCTGGATCGCTCCGCCTTCACGGACCGATTAGGTCGCATAACCAGTTACAGTCACAACGCCGTGCAGCAACTAGTGCAGTTGAACGACCCTCTGGCCCGGATCATCAAGCTGAGTTGGTGCCATTGCGGAAGCATCAGCAGCCTCACTGATCCTTTGGGACGCATCACCCGCTGGAAGCGTGATGTGGAAGGTCGTGTGACTGCCAAAATTGCCCCAGATGGTTCCCAGACGGTCTATGAATACGATGATGGCTCGGGCAGGCTGATCCGCCGGAAGGATGAGAAGGGTCAGCAGAAGCTTTACCAATACAATATTGACGACACGATCCGCCAGCTTGCCTATCAAAACAGTCTGGTGACTACACCGTCAGTAAGCTTCACCTATGATCCGATTTACAAGCGGTTGACCAGTATGAAGGATGGGATCGGCACCACGCAGTATGCCTATAACGGCGTCACTGGCGGATCCTCTCCCGGTGCAGGCTTGTTGAGTGCAGTGGACGGCCCGTTCTCGAACGATACGGTCACCTATGCCTATGACATCCTTGGCCGTGTGACCACCCTCGGCGTGAATAATATCAATTCCACCCTGGTGTTTGACGAAATGGGGCGCGGCACCTCACTGACAGACCCGCTTGGCACCCAC
>CAZCAL010000026.1:0-12641 GCA_964496625.1 uncultured Verrucomicrobiaceae bacterium
GCCAACGCACCTGGACGGATTTCTCCAGACATCGTCCACTCCCAGACATTCCCTGCCAGATCGTAGATCCCCTCTGGGGTGGGCTTGTAACGGCCGACTGGTGCCGTGAACGGGTATCCGTCATCATAGCCTGAGATGTCCGTGTCCGAATAGTTCGCATAATTGACCGGAGGCGGCCATTCGGTGCCCCAAAAGAAGCGCCTGTCGTCGTCCACCGCATCTTCAGCGGTGCTACCACCAGCACGCCGTTGACTATCCATCCCCGCAGCAGCCCCCCACTCACGATTGGTCGGTAGTCGATAGAGTTGCTCTTCAGTGAGCAGACCCGCTTTCCGCTCGGACTCCGTCAACCAATTGCAAAATGCCATGGCATCTTTCAGTGTCACCCCGATCACTGGGTGATCCGCCGCCTGCTCGAAATGTGGTTTGTAATGCCAGTCATAGCCCGACGCTGCCAAGAAGGCCTGATAATCCGCCACCTCGGTCTCATACACAGCCATCATTACAGCTGTCCCTGGCACCGACACAAAGACCCGCTTCAAAGAATTCGTGCGCTTTTCCAGAGCTGTCTGCTGGGCTGGAAGCCCACCTGTCGTTGCAAACAAGAATAAAAAAAACGCCAAAAACACCCCACCTTTCTGGTGGAGACCAGGAATCAGAGCAGTCTTTACCTGCACATGCATAATCATCACTCCCGTCATATCCTGATTCCTGCGTGGAAGCATCAAAAAAAATGCCGCAAATCCATCAGATTGGGCGATATTTTGCTGCCTCAGCCTCATCGAGAACAGAATACCAGCCACGACCCGCTTGCCAAATGGAAGACTTCACGCTCTCTAAGAGGTGCCTTACATGGATCATTTGATTACGCTAACCTCTGGAAAAAAGTTGGGCTGCGCTGAATACGGCGAGCCCAAGGGAACGCCCGCCTTCTATTTTCACGGCTGGCCGAGCGCCAGAGTCCAAGCCGAACTGATGCATGAAATGGCTGTGGAGAAGGGCCTGCGCCTCATCGCGCCAGACCGTCCCGGTATCGGACTCTCAGACCTGCAGGAAGGTCGCGCCTTGCTCGATTGGCCAGACACGATGGAGGAACTGGCCGCGCACTTTGGTTTTGAGCAATACCACCTCTTTGGGTGGTCTGGTGGCGGACCTTACGTTCTGGTTACAGCGCAGCGGTTGGCCCATAGAGTCCTCAGCGCCAGCGTCATTGCCAGCGCGCCGCCCATTCGATTATTCGGAGATCAAGACCTGTTCTGGGTCTATCGCCTCCTCATCCGACTGCGCCGTCATTTCCCCACCGTCGTGGCCATGCTCCTGCGCATCGGTGGTGCCTTTATCGCACGTGGGAAAGTGGACCGCCTGCCGTTACGGTGGTTTATGGGGATGATGGGGCCAGAAGATCGCCGCATCCTCTCAGACCCTCACTTTTTTGACGTCATCCGCCGAGGCATATTAGCGTCTTTGCGGCGTGGTGCCCGCTGCACCCTCTCGGATGCAGATATCTATCTGGCGGAATGGGGGTTTGAACTCGCCAGCGTCCGTCCCCTCATCCAGCTTTGGCACGGCAAAGAAGATCGCAACATTGCCTTTAGTTATGCGGAAAAAATGTACGCTGCTTTGCCCAACGCGACAGCGCATTGGTCAGAGCACGACGGACACTACTCCCTGCCCATCACGCATCTGCGCGAAATCGTAGAAACTGCTCTGGCTAGCGTGAAAAGACAGCCATTTGACGGATCATTGCCCGCGCACGATCACGCGCAGTTCCACCCAACTGCTCCTCGCTAAATCGAGGCCGGTGACCTCCTCCACTCCAGCAGCCGGATATCGCTGAAGAAGCGCATCGTTTTCTGCCCGCTGATCTCTGGAAGGCTGCTGCCCGCTCGAAAGTGGCGACTTGAACCAGTCTGCCAAGGTCCACTCGCGATCCAGCACCACCAACGTTGCCCCGGATTTTGCCTGAGCGAACATCTTCTCAGCACTGGCCTGCTTGCCAGCGAAAGACCAAGGATATCCAGCGTAAAACACCAGACTCGGCTCCGCAAAAACATAGCCGATTCTCTTTTGCTTTGATGGGTCAATCGTCGGGGTATCGCCAAGGCGTGGCATCGCAGCCGCGACGTTGATTGCAGGGTTCGTCAACCGCAACTCATCCGCCACATGCATGATGCGTGACGACAATATCAGCACAGCGACCCCCGCGATGATCGCCGTTGCAGGCCCCTTCCCTTTTAAACCCACCTCCATCCCCATCCAACTGATCAAGCCCAGTCCGGCCAGGAGCAACCCGCCCTGCTCCAGCACCGGAATCAAGGCAGCATCTGCCCCCGAACGCGGGGCAAACCACCACAACGCACCGCCTAGCGCAGCGAGTAGGAGACACAAGGCAGCAAGCAATCCCGGTCCTTCTTTAGGCCGATTGGGTCCTGTTAAAAACATGGCGACTAGCAAGCTGAACGCAGGAAAGCCGGGCATCGGATAATGCGGCAGTTGCGTAGCGTAGAAGAAAAAAATCACCTGCGGTGCCACCAGCCAGGAGACGAGAAACGCATTCTGCGGGCTCCAATGGGCGCGGAGATTCCTCCACAGGGGAATAATAAATCCGATCCAGGGAAACAGACTGAGGAAGGCCGTGGCGAAGTACAATCCGGGAATGAAGATGCGCCCATTAAAGATATCCGTGCCGCGCTTCACCACATGCTCACCGATACCAGAACGCCAATAGTCTCCGTGAGTGGCCATCAGAGCGGGAACACCCCAGGCGGCGGTGATCAGCAATGCAATCAGCGCGCCTGGCCAAAGACCCAGCCTTTTCCACGGTAACGGACGTCCCCGCTGAAATCCATAGCGCCACAGGAGCAACGTCAAAATGGGCACAAACCACGCGATTGGGCCTTTTGCCAAAAATCCAAGTCCCATGGACACATAGAACACCCAGCGCCAGCTTTGCAGCCGAGCCACGGGCCCCTCTTCGGGAGTCAGCAACTCGTAGAGCGCCCATGAGCTGAGGGTGACAAACAGTACCATCGGCATGTCGGCCACACACAGGCGACCATGAACGATGACCTGCAACGAGGTGACCCAGGCAAAACCCGCCAACAATCCCGCACGGGCCCCAGCCATCCGCGTTCCAAAAGCAGCGAGCACTAGAGCGATCAAATATACGGAGACCACCGAGTGCAGCCGCGCTGCCAACTCATTGACCCCGAAGAGCTGGTAGTGAGCCGCCATCCACCAATAGGTCAACGGAGGTTTATCAAAACGGTATTCCTCGTTGAAGTATGGGATGGCCCAGGAGCCACGCTGCATCATCTCCACCGTCGCGTGGGCAAAGCGTGGCTCATCCCGATCCATCAATGGAATGGTGCCGGTACCCGGGATGTAAAGGATGAGAGTGATCGCCAAGAGCAACCAACGATGGTGCTTCTGACACCATTGGTCTGACCAGGGGACGGAGGGGGCGGAGGGCATTGCCCCAGGAATTGGCACAGATTGGCAGTCAATGCAGGAGAAAATTGGTGCCTAAATGTCACAAATGACGATGGGGATTGCTGCTTGCATTCCAAGACAGACTCGTTAACCAATGCAACTCCCCTATGGGGCTCCGACCGCTGTTGGCTGGAGATTTTTCATGTCAGACAATCATTCGAAGAAAAGCTGGGGACTGGCGCTTGTGGCGCTAGGTGTAGTCTTTGGTGACATTGGGACCAGCCCACTCTACGCCCTGAGGGAGTGCCTCAATCACGCAGGCTACGATCCTACAGTGCACGGCGCAGGCATGGTTTACGGGCCGATTTCTCTGATGTTTTGGTCGCTCACCATCATGGTAGCCGTCAAGTATCTGTCCATCCTCAGCGCCGCAACAGCCAAAGGCGAAGGGGGGATGTTTGCACTTCTTTCACTGCTGCGGTCGGGAAGAGAAGCCTTTTCGCCAAGAGTGAAGCGCGTGCAGGTCCTGGTGGTTTTGTTTGGGGCCGCACTCCTTTATGGGGACGGGATGATCACCCCCGCCATCTCGGTTCTCTCCGCCGTGGAGGGCCTGAAGGAGTTGAACACAGGCTTAGCACCCTATGTCATTCCGGTGGCGGTGGGAATCTTGATGGCACTGTTCCTCGTTCAGCGCCATGGCACAGCAAAAATCGGCGTCGCTTTTGGCCCGATCATGATCCTCTGGTTCTCAATTCTAGCGGGTCTCGGGATCTACCGGTTCTTGGAGCATCCAGGGGTGATCGTCGCGCTATCTCCTCACTGGGGAGTCGAGTATCTGACGCACCACGGTTTGCACGGAATCGGCATCATGGGCATGGTGCTCCTCGCCGTGACGGGGTGCGAGGCCCTCTACGCGGATATTGGTCATTTTGGCGAGAATGCCCTCAAGCGGGCGTGGTTCATCCTCGTTTATCCTGCACTGACGTTGAATTATCTGGGGCAAGGCGCACTGGTGCTGAGCGATCCTACCACCTTAGACAACCCCTTCTTTCGCCTCGCTCCTCCGGCGCTGCTGATGCCGATGATCCTGACGGCTACCGCTGCCACCATCATTGCCAGTCAGGCCATGATCACTGGCGTCTTTTCTCTGACGCAGCAAGCTGTGCAACTGGGATATCTGCCACGACTAAAGATCGTGCACACCAACCCAGACATACGAGGACAAATTTACATGCCGCAGGTGAATTTCATCCTGCTTACCGCTTGTGTCGCCCTGGTCATCGGCTTCAAGACCTCCAGCAATCTCGCGTCTGCTTACGGCCTATCGGTCTCCATGGAGATGATCCTGACATCGGTGCTGTTCTTTTTTGTAGCGAGGCGGATCTGGAACTGGGGATTTCTGAAGGCCTTCATTCCAGTGGTCGTTTTCGTCGTCATCGAGGCCTCCTACGTGGCGGGAAGCCTGACGAAGTTTGTCGATGGTGCCTGGTTCCCGCTGGCGGTTGCTGCGGTCGTCTATGTCGTCATGCGCACTTGGACGGATGGAAGAGAAGCCTTGCGCAATGCGATGCTGCGTGGCCGCTTGCCGGTAGAATACTTGGTCGATGAAATCAAAAACGACCGCATCGTCCGCGTTCCTGGCACAGCGGTCTTCATGTCTGCCTCAGCCGAAGGTCTGCCCCTGGCTCTGCTGCACCATCTGAAGCACAACAAAGCGCTGCATAAGCAAGTCGTACTTCTCACCGTTTCATTTACCGATGAACCCAGCATTGATGAAGATCACCGCCGCGAAATCGACGAATTCCACACAGACTTCTATCGCGTCGTGCTGCGTTATGGCTTTGCTGAATCACCACGAGTCTTCGACGATCTCTGCATCGCTCTAAACGAAAAAGGTAAGGTCAAGCCGGGAGGGATCAGCTTCTATCAAAGCCGTGAACTCCTGCACACCAGCGGGCCTTCCACGATGGCGACTTGGCGCAAAAAACTCTTCGTCATGCTTTCCCGCCTGGCCCGCCCTGCGACGGGCTACTTCGAACTGCCACCCAGACAGGTGATCGAACTGGGCATTCAGCTGGAGCTTTGATCAGCGCTCCTCAACCCACGTCGGCGCGGGATAGCTGCCCAGCACTTTCACAGAGGACCCCTGGGTCACCAGTTCAGCCGTCGCCTCACGCAAGGCGCTGTCTTCGTGGTGCCCACCCACTTCGAGGAAAAAGCGAACTTGCGCCCCCGTCGGATCCCCCGGCACGGGGCGATTTTCGATCTGCCGGACGTTGACGCCATGACGAGCGAAGATCTGGAGGACCTCCAGCAGCGCGCCGATCTTATCACTGGCGTGAACCATCAACATCGTATTATCGGTGCCCGAAGGAGCGCCAGTTCGACGGCCCAAGATAATGAAGCGTGCCTGCGACGAGTAGTCCTTCGGGGAATGTGCAAGGACTTTCAACCCGTGAAGCTCCGCGCTCAATGGCGTCCCCAAGGCGGCAAGACTCGCATCTCCTTGTGCGCGGGCGGCGGCTGAGGAGGATGTTGGTGCCTCAACCAATTGCGCCCCAGGATAACGCTGCGATAGCCAAGCCCGGCAGTGGGCAAGCAACTGCGGGTGGCCATGAATCGCGGTGATCTCAGCTCCAGCATCGCGACTCATGACGACGGTCTCCGTCTTCCAAAGAATCTCCGCGTAAATCTTCAGATCAGATTCCACCAAATGATCCAGCGTGTGATGCACCGCACCTTCTGCGGAATGCTCAATGGGCAGCACCCCGTAATCGACCGAACTCGATCCCACGCGATCAAAGACGCCCTCAGTGCTCGCTTCAGCGACGTATTCTACACTGTTGCCAAACTTGCTGATGGCCACCTGATGCGTCCAGGAGCCCGCTGGCCCCAGGTAAGCGATCTTCATGCTGTTCTCCAGCGCCAGCGCTGCACTCATGATCTCGCGGAAAATCGCACGAATGGCACGCTCCGTCAGTTTACCACTTTGCGCATCATTGAGGGCGACAAGCTTCTTGAGGAGAGCCTCCTCCCGCCCTGGCACATAGACATCGAGGCCATCTTTGCGCTTAATTTCCCCAATCACATGCACCAGTTCAGCACGTTCATTGAGAAGACGAATCAACTGCTGATCAATCGCGTCGATCTTGTGGCGTGAATCTTCCAGAGACATGACCTGTGTGCGTCCCTCAGGACTCTTGCGTTTCGGAGGAAGAAGGTTCTTCTACGGCCGCGCTACGAGCGGGTTCCAGGGAAAGCTGCTGCGCGGGCACCTCCGCACCAGGCTGCTCTTCCGGTGCCGTGGGTAGCTTCACGCGGCGCAGTTCTGCGGAGTTGGGGAGTTCTTCGAGCGTTTTCACGCTAAAATGGTCCAGAAACGCCTCCGTCGTGCCATACAGCAGGGGGCGCCCAGGCAAATCTGCGCGGCCCTCGATCTTTACAAGGCCACGATCGAGAAGTTGTTGCACCATCGCATCCACAGATACCCCACGAACAGCTTCCACACCCGCCTTCGTGATCGGCTGGCGGTAGGCGATGATCGCTAATGTCTCCAGCGCTGGTTGGGTGAGCCTCTGAGGTTTCTTGCCAGGATACAGCGCACGACACCAGTCCGAATACTCATATCGGGCACAAAGTCGCCAACCGTGAGCACGCTCTGCGACGGTGAAAGCACGCTTGTCCGACTCGTAGTGGGCAATCAGACTGTCCAGCGCTGCCCGCACCTGTTCCTCCGTCACATTGAGCAACGGTGCGACCCAGTCCGGCGTTTCTTCCTCAGCTTCGACAAGGTCTTTGGCCGTATCCTTCACCGCAGCACACATCTGCGGCACGCCCAGGGGTTCCTGAGTTGCGAAGAGTAATGATTCGATGATGCTGACCAGTTCCATGAGAGGGAAACCAACATCAAGCAAGGTAGCCCCGCCCGTCAACCGCTGCTTTTCACTGCGGAGCGCCAGTGGGCACGATCCAGTCTGCCAGCATCTTCGTGAATCGCTCCGCGCCACGTGCAGCGAGGTGATCCAAATCGTAAAACTCCTGCGAAACAAAGTCGTTTTTGCCTGACAGATTAAAGTCACGAAACGAAACACCCTTCACTCTTCCTGCCAATTCCTCCAGCCTGCGCACCGTTGCCGCCGCCCCGGACTGAGACGTTCCATCGGGATCGGCGACCTTTTTTTCTGCGAAAATTGGATGCAAGGGCGGCACGACCAAAATCACCTCAATGCCCTTTGCGCTCATCCGCCGCACCGTTGCCTCGAAGATCGCCCAAGACTTTTCGTCAAACTCGAAGCCTAGCGGCTGCACCGTGCGCTCGACGTAGGCCGCCAGTTCAGCAGCTCTCTCCGGCACATGGGAGGTACTGCGCGATTCCCAACCCCACGAATCGATGAAATGATCGTCGTCAGGTTTCACCTCCTGCGCTCCAAGCAGTCGCCATGGGTCCTTGGGTGGAGCAAATTCTTCGGGATGAGCCCTCTCATACGCATAAGCGGGACTAGCAAGGAAATCTCGCTCCTTACGCCCCCAGTCACGCTCATGATTGAATAGCCTCAAACTAGTCACCCAGATCACCCGCTTGATCTGCGGCAGCGTCTCAACGTAGTCTTGTGCGATGAGACATTGCAGACTGACGTTTGAGCCCGCTGCCCCGAGATTGATCACCTCTGGATACGTTTTATTTTGCCCCCAACTCAGAAGCCCTGGGGCGATGTCCTTTGCTGCGTGGGAGTTTCCTAGCACGACAGTCTTTAATTGGCCACGCAGCTTCCAGTAAAGCTGCATTTGGTTGGAGAAGGTCCCCCCGTAATCCCAACGAGAACGTTTGACTGCACTGCCCTTCAATAGTGGTGCGACGTCGGCAAAAAGTGGAATTTCTTCGATAACTGTATCCAGATCGTCGCTGGCAGCGATTGATCCCAGCCCTGGGAAGTGCCTAAACGGCCGGATGCGGATCTCAGACTGCTCGCCCACAGCGACACTTTGCGGCACGTCTCGCCCTTGCAGCACGGTCCAATGAGCCACACGAATCTTGCTGGGGCTTCCGCGAACCTCTCCCGCGATAATTTTTTCCACGTGATACTCGTGCCACGCGATCGCCTCGTCGTAGGGCGCGATATCGCGCGCCACTTTGCTTTTGGAACCCGCCAAGCGTGTTACACGCACCACAGCTTCGTCCATAGGCAATATACCATCTTCCCCTTCGCCGCCGCAGCCGGGACACAAAAACAGCACAGAGCACAGCAGAGGGTAAATGATAGATCTCAAGCAGGTGGGAACATCTCCACCTCCTTCCAGAACGTCAAAGCAAATTAATCGCCAAAATGCAAATCAAGGCTGCTTTGGAGCCACCTTCACGTGGGAGGCGTAAGTAGACGGGCTCTTTTCAAATTTGTCTTTGCACTCCCCACAGCAAAACGCGATCACTTGATCCTTATATTTGGTGCGAAAAATCAAGCGGATCGGCTTCCCACTGACGGGGCACTCTACATTGACTGGCATACCAGCAGTGACCGTCGCTACGATGGCAAGGGAGAAAACAAGGACTGACAATAGCGTTTTCATGATCAATTAGCAGTTTATTGGTTGGGCACTGAGGTCGATATTTTGCATCACTCAGTGTCTGCAAGTTTCAACGCAGCGGCGGCCCGGGCATTGGCGGGCATTAATGTGCTTGGCTTGGCAGCCCTTGTGCAGGGATTGCGACATCACCGTGATGAACTGCCGCCCTTGGTCCAAGAGATCAGTAGGTTTTCTCGAAATGACGCCGTAGAACCTTGCAATGTCAGAAGCGTCCATGAATGATCCACCCTCATGCGCGCCTGGCTCGAACTTGCTCGAATTTCCAATCTCCCAACCGTCTGGACAAATGTTCTGGCGGCGTGGGCCATTTCGTTCGGCGGCTTTCAATACTTTCAATTGGGAATGCTAATGCTCGGCGGCTCTCTTCTCTACACCGCAGGGATGATTCTCAATGACGTCGCAGACGTGACCTTTGACCGACAGTTCCGTCCAGAGCGCCCAATTCCCAGCGGAAAGGTATCGCTCGGAACGGCCTGGATCGTGAGCGGACTGCTAATCCTTGGGGGCGTAGCCCTCATGATAGGGCCTGGGCGGTCCAATGCTTGGCTTGTCCTTGCCCTCGTCACAGCCATTGTAAGCTACGACTTTTATCACAAACCTTGGGCCGGTTCCGTGATCGTAATGGGTGCCTGCCGCAGCCTTCTCTACCTTGCCGCCGGATATGCCGCAGGCGCAGGGAGGCACCTCCGAATGACCGCTGCAGAGGGCTCTCCAAGATTTTTAGTTGATGCCGCGCCGCCGTGGCACTGGCCGAATTTGTCCTGGGATCGCGATGGCCCACTCCTGATGCATGCCGTTGTGATTGGGCTCTACATTGTAGGGCTCACGCTCGTCGCGCGCGGCGAATCACGTCCGTCGGAGCAGTCCAAGGGGATGAGGGTGCTTTCTCGCACACTGCTTTGGTCACCCGGACTTATGGCTGGGGCGTTCTTTTTGATCGGCGGCGAATGGCAAAATGGTCTAATTCTTGCCGCCTTCGCCACTTGTGTCAGCTACGCCACCCGCCGGATGAAAGCTGGTGGCCCTGCCATTGGCGAGGCAGTTGGCTGGCTCCTGGCGGGGATTGTCATCGTCGATGCGCTGGCCATTTCGTCGGCGAGCCTTCCGATTGCTGCGGGAATTGCTGCCTCTGCGCCATTGCTGCGGCTTTGGCAGCGAAAGATTGCTGCGACCTGACTCGTTTGCCATTTCCCTTTGAACGTCGGCCCAGTTGGGGCGACAGATAAGGCGACATCAACGAAATGCTGGAGAGGAAAATCAACCTGGAATACGCCCATCGCATCCTGTTTACTCGGGATGTCTTTGATGCGCGCAATGTTACTGTCCGAGATCTCCTTTTGTTGGATGCGGACCCCAAAGTGCCCAGGGTTTTGGTGTTCATCGATAGCAGCGTGCTCGCTGCGCAGCCAGATTTAGCGGAATCCATTCGCAGCTACACGCATGCCCATTCAGAGGTGATGGAGCTTGCTGCGGAGCCCGTCATCCTACCGGGCGGCGAACCCTGCAAAAACGACTTTCGCCTCCTAGAGCAGTGTTGGGCCGCCATCGATGCGGCAGCGCTGGACCGTCACTCCTACGTCTTCGTTGTCGGCGGTGGTGCCATCTTGGACTTGGGCTGTTTTGCAGCGTCCACCGCCCATCGCGGTATCCGCCACGTACGGTTCCCCACCACCACACTCAGCCAAGGCGATGGCGGAGTCGGCGTGAAGAACGGCATTAACTTTTTTGGCAAAAAGAACTGGCTGGGCTCCTTCAGCGTGCCTTTTGCCATCATCAATGACTTCGCGTTTCTGGAATCGTTACCAGAGAGGGAGCGGCGTAACGGCATCATCGAAGCCATCAAAGTGTCCCTCATTCGCGACGGGGCGTTTTTTGAAGAGCTTGAGAGCATGGCCCCTGCTCTTGCCGCGCTAGAACAATCTGCGCTGGAACGGGTAGTCCAACGCAGTGCTGAATTGCATGTGGACCACATCGCGACCAGCGGGGATCCATTTGAACTGGGATCCGCAAGACCTCTCGATTTCGGGCATTGGGCCGCACACAAGCTGGAGCAGATCTCAAAATTCCGCATCACCCACGGCGAAGCCGTCGCCATCGGAATTGCTGTGGATCTAATTTATTCCGTGAAGAAAGGAATTCTCGACGCCGCCACGGCAGAACGAATTTTATCTCTGATTGAGGGCATCGGCTTCGCTACTTTCTCCCCACACCTCCTTGAAAAAGGTCGGAGTGAAGATGCGGTCATCCTTGACGGGCTCGAAGAATTTCGGGAGCACTTGGGGGGTGAACTTACCGTCACGCTCGTCCCAGAGATTGGCCGCAAAATCGAAGTTCATGAGATGGATCGCGGTCTGATTTTGGATGCACTGAATGACCTCCGCACCCGACGATCCTCTCCCAGTGCTAACTTCGTCAGCAGTGCACCAGCGTCCTGACACACGAGTCCGATCATGAAAACAACTGCCCTTATTTCCTGCGCTCTGGCAATCCTCTGTGGGCCATGTTTTGCACAGAGTCCTCAACTACAGAGTGCAGAGGCATTCGAGGGGACGGTGACACTTAAGGTCGGCTATCACTATCTCCAGACGCTACCAGAAAATTATTCCGTTCAACCAGACAAACGCTGGCCCCTGATTATTTTTCTCCATGGCTCTGGGGAGCGTGGCAACGATCTCGAAGTCCTGAAAAAACACGGACCACCAAAGCTGATCGCCGCAGGACAACATTTCGACGCCATTGTCGTCAGCCCACAAGTGCCGCTAAATCAGATCTGGGACCCACACGGCGTGAAGGCCCTTACAGACCACCTGATCCAGACCCTCCGCGTCGATCAGGACCGCGTTTATCTTACCGGACTCAGCATGGGCGGCTTTGGAACCTGGGACACCGCCATCGAATACCCGGAAACCTATGCCGCCATCATCCCGATCTGCGGAGGGACGGGCGTAAAGTGGGTCATGGCGGAGCGTATCAAAAACCTCCCCGTCTGGATCTTTCATGGTGAAAAAGACACCACGGTCGAACCCGCATTCTCAAAAAAGATTTATGAGGCGCTGAAGAAAGCTGGCAGCAGCGTGCAGCTGACTCTTTATCCCGAGGCAAGCCACGACTCCTGGACCCGAACTTACGAGGATCCACAAGTCTGGCAGTGGCTCTTTGCACAAAGACGCTCGCATCAATAAGCGCGTCACGATCCATTTTTCAGAATACCAGCAATTCTTCCTCCGACAGCAACGGTACCTGCGTAGATCAAATGGTTCGAGTTTGGCTGTGCCACTCAACAATACCGAAGCTGTGCACAGTCCTACAGCAAAAATTGGGCCAGATTAAAGTTTTTGTTAATTTAATCGAATTAACCATAAATACTTATAGTCTACATCAAAGTTTTGTTGTACCATTCCCTCGCACTGGTTTGCTAAAAGTTGGCACAGCTACTGCTCTCACAAACAGTCTGAACGGCCAGGGGTGGTTTACCTCCCCAGCCTACCCTCCCATAGACAACAACCCACTGAACAACCAAATGAAAAGAACATACCTCGTCACCCTGCTTGCAGCCATGGCTGCAATCAACCTCCAAGCTGGCACGGCGTCCAAAGCGCCGGCTCCTGTCCAGCCAACTGTTGAGC
>CAZCAL010000026.1:12651-16020 GCA_964496625.1 uncultured Verrucomicrobiaceae bacterium
GGCTACGACACGGACTACGTGTTCCGCGGCGTTGAGTTCGCTCAAAACCTCGTCTGGACCGCCCTCGACTTCAGCGTGCCTCTCACTGAGAAGGTCTCTCTGAATCTCGGCTCATGGTACGGCACTTCCGCTGATGACTCCGGCGTCTTCGGAGCCCCTCCAGGATCCTTCACTGAACTGGACCTTTATGGTTCCGTCATGTTCGATCTTGGCTTCATGAAGATCGGTCCAAAGTACACCTATTATCTCTATGAAGGCGATGGCTCGACCGCTCTGGACAACATCAATGAAGTCGGTCTGGCACTCAGCGCTAGCGCTGGTCCCCTCGACTTCTCCGGTGGTGCCTACTACGACGACGTGACCGATGGCTTCTACTTCGAAACTGGCGTTTCTTCCACGATCGCCATTACCGACAGCATCAGCCTCGTTCCAGCAGCGTTGGTCTCCTTCGGTGATTCCTACTACGGCGTCAGCAGCTTCAACCACGTGAAGATCGGCCTTAGCCTCCCTATCGCTCTGACAAAGACAGCTACTCTCACACCTTACATCGCCGGCAATTTCCCTCTGGGTGATCTCGACGACGCAGGTGAAGACAGCCGTGTTTACGGTGGCGTGGCTTTGAGCGTCACGTTCTAATTTGAACAACCCTTTCCGTCTCGATTTCGAGACATTGGTTGAGTGAGTGAATCCCCTGGGTGGTGAGGCCGCCTGGGGGATTTTCATTTTTACACATCTCACGCCGACAAGGCATTTGCTCCAAGTGGCAATCGCGATTTACATGAGCCCATCATGACTGAAACGCTGAACTGGAACTCCCGATCCCTCACTCAAGGCTGGCAACGTGGCATCAACGCATTCTTCTGGGGACTCGGATTCAAACAGGAAGACTTTACCAAAGCCCAAGTCGGAATTGGCACCCCTTTACTGGATGGAAACATCTGCAATGTGCACGCCCATGAGCTGGCCAAACTGATCCAGGAAGGCTGCGATGCGGCTGGACTCAAAGGATTTCCTTTCGGCGTAAGTTGCATCAGCGACAACATCACGCAAGGACACGAAGGAGGCAACGCATCCCTTCCCTCCCGCAATCTCATTGCAAATGGGGCTGAAATGGTTTGCAGCTCTCACTGCTACGACGCGCTGATCGGTCTACACCACTGCGATAAAAATGGTCCGGGATTTGCCATGGCACTCGCTCGGTTGAATTACCCCGGCCTCATCGTCAACGGCGGCAGTATCATGCCCGGTTGCCACAAGGGCAAACCGACTACCATCCTCGATGTTTACGATTCCGCTGCGCGGGCAAACTCTGGCACAATGAGCCGCGAGGAATCGGAGCAGATTATTGCCACCGCATGCCCAGGGCCTGGCGGGTGCGGAATCGCAGCCTCGTTCAATACCTGGGGCATTGCCCTCGAAGCCATGGGCTTGAGCCTTCCAGATACCTCTTCCACACCTGCCATCGAAGCAGCCAAACGAACCGAATGTCGCAAAGTCGGGGCCGCCGTTCGCAATCTACTTGAACTCAATCTGCGCCCGCGAGACATCCTCACCAAGGCAGCTTTCTCCAATGCGATGACCACCATCGCCGCGATCGGAGGCTCCACAAATGGTGTGCTCCATATCCTAGCGCTCGCCCGCGAAGCCGTGGTCGATTTCACCTTGCGCGATGTCCAGGCGATTTGCCGCCGCACCCCGGTGCTTTGCAATTTTGCACCACGCGGCAAGGGCTCCATGGTAGATCTGCATCGTCTCGGTGGCACGACCATGCTTCTGAGGCATCTAATGAAGACAGGCCTCATCGACGGCTCCTGCATCACTGTTACAGGCAAGACCTTGGCGGAAAATGTCGCGAATGCTCCCGATGTGCCGATGCCCAATGATCTGATTGCCCCTGTCGAAGAGCCCTTCAAGGCCTTTGCTGACGTCCAAGTGTGCTTCGGCAATGTTGCTCCCGATGGCGTCGTGTTCAAAGTTTCCTCGATGGACGATCCAAGGTTCAAAGGTCAGGCCATCTGCTTTGAGGACTCCAAAGGAGTGTCCGACGCAGCCTCCGAAGGCCGCATCAAACCTGGACATATCGTCGTCATTCGCGGCTGCGGCCCCGTCGCCAGCGGTATGCCGGAGCTTCACGTTGCAGCCGCGGCCCTCGCCCTCCCAGAGTTGAAGGGGAAGGTCGCTCTTCTGTCAGACACCCGGGTGTCAGGCGTTTCCAGCGGTGCTATCGGCGTCCATTGTTCGCCAGAAGCGGCCGTTGGCGGCCCTATCGGCGCAGTGCGTGATGGGGATGTGATTGAGTTTGATCTTTTGGCGGGAACCATCCACTGCGATGCAGATCTCGACGCTCCTAGCCGTCGCAGCGGAGCCCGCTCCATCCGACACCAACGCGGCTACCTCGCCGACTTCGCGGCAACAACGACCCAAGCTCACGAGGGTTGCGTCAGCGTTTGGGTGGCACCGGGGGAGATGATCACGGAAGAATAGCGCGAACCACCGCGATCATCAGGCACCCCAGACGGCCTTCACGTAAGCCGCCACCGCTGCCGCATCACCTTCACTCAGACCGGTCTCCTCCACCATGTCCGGCAGGATTTCCGCCTGCCACTGAGCCCATGGATATTTCTTGATGGGCTCCGGCGAATGGCAGCGGGTGCATTTGCCGAGATAGAGCCTACGGCCTTGAATCAAAATAGGATCTGCAGCGCCACCCGGCAGACTTGCCACAGGTGGCGCCGCAATATCAACAGACACACACCCCGCAATGACCAGGCCAAGTAAACAAAGACTGATTCGCAGAGTGTGTGTCATTGAAACTTTCCGGTTAGAATTTGAAGCCTGCAATCAATCTCACTTGGGCCTCAGCTTCGCCCTCAACACCGGTTACCTCAAACAAGCCAGCAAGGGTAACGAAGAATTTCTGATGATGGTAGGATAAGTTTGGACCGACGTAGACGACATGATCCCCAGCACTGCTCCAGTCGGCAAATTCCACTTCGTGGAGTGCCTCTACGCCGACAAAGAAGCTTGGATTGATTTGGTAGCTAAGACCAAAAGTGTTTTCCCAGACGCCAACCTGTTCGTCCAGACTCCCAAGGCTATCGCCCTCCCATTCAGCCTCCACCACCGCGTTGTAAGCGGCAATGAGTGGGCCGAAGTTTTTCTGCAAAAGCAATTTCCCTTCCAGCACCACCTGCTTGTCGCCGACAAGCACTTCACCATAGAGGGCGCTACCCAAAAACGACTCATTCGGATTGCTCAGTTGTTTACGAAGCGAAAATCCTGAACGGCGGTACTCAGCCTCACCACCTTCGCCGTCGATATCCTCATAGCGCCAATCGGCCAAGTAGAGGTCCAGCGTCAATGTATCGG
>CAZCAL010000026.1:16030-18763 GCA_964496625.1 uncultured Verrucomicrobiaceae bacterium
TGTATCGGAGATCCCGTACTCAAGCTCGTGGCGAAAGTCGAAGCGGTCCTTGTTGCCGTAGCTCTTCCAGGTCATCCACTGTTCGACTTCCCACTGCCCTTGCGGCAAGCCAATCGTTTCATAACTATAGACAAAGCGCCGATCATGGGAAAACGCATTGGTTGGAAAAAATACCGCAGATGCGCTGAGAGTAAGGGCACCGACGAGATAAGTGAACGATCGAAACATGGGAGGGAATGGAAGGTTGATGTTAATGGTATTGAGACTCTATCGCAATTTATTCGCAAATAAAGGCGAACCACGGAGGTCCGCCCCGCACACTAATGATACTGCGTCGCAACTGCAAGTGATTTTTACACCACAAATTTGATCGGCTCCCAACCGCCTCATCAACTGCCGATCCAGACGTTCATCACGGTGGGTCAATCAGCTGCAGCAAATTCGCCGCGCTGATCGCATCGTGAAAAATGATCAACGTGCCGCGCGCAGGTTCGGGCTTCGCCGCTCCGCTTTCTCCTTTGGCAGGGCGACGGCGGCGGGGTTCTTCAAGGACGGACTGTATTTCCGATACATGACCCACTGCATTTCCGAAGCTGTCGAGCAAAGCCGAACCACTCGAGCCAGGAGCCCAATCATTTGTGACCTGGATGAAAATCGCGGCCCCGCTGGTCTTATCGCCCAGCTCCGCCTGTTCCTTTGGCCGCAGAAAAGGACGCTTCACAAACCGGGTCACCACGCCCTCACTGAAGAAGCCCTGACGCCCCATGGGATCGCTAAAGCAATACACCTCGTCGCCAGGATAGACATCCGTGCTGAGGGGCAGCGGGCTCAGCGTCTCGGTGCTCAGTCGCAGGAGTGCACAGTCCAGCGCCCGATTCAGCGCCAAAATCTCTGTGACAGCAAAGACACGCCCCTCGTCATCCGCAGCGACAAGACCGCCTTCCTTCATATTGCGAGGCTCTTGAAGCACATGACCGCAGGTCGCAACGGCGCTACCAGTGACCGCATACCCACCCGCAAGATCCAGGTGCCAATCATCACACTTCGTGCACCGATAGGCCCATCCCACCCGTAAGTGGGACCGCCTCGCCTGCTTCCAAAGCTCTCGCGAATTCATCGCAGTATGCGAAGCCTCAGGAAGCTTCAGCGTACAATGAGTCCGACTCATTTGGGCCAGCAGATCCTCCCGTGGAGGCAGGATTTTCTCCTGAAAAAGCGACCGGACGGAAGCTAGTAGTGCAGGATCGTCAGCGACCTCCCTCGCCTCGTCATAAATGGGGACGCCCGGTGCCTGAGCACGCAAGAAACCGGTGACGAGAAAAAGCAGAGCAATAGCGAATCGCATGACACCAGAATGCATCCACGGGCGCTGAGTTGCCACACAGAAATGCTGCCGTGATCTGCCGACGAAGAGTCACCCGCCCCGCTAACCTTTGGGAAAGCCATTCTTTAACTGCAACTCGATGGGCGGCGCTTCGCCTTGCCCTTTGCTCTCATAGCCTTCTGTGGCCTTGCCATTGGTGAATCTGATCGGCTCACCGACGCCCTTACCGAACAGGAGCCCACTGATTTTCAGCACTTCGATCTTATCTTCCGCCCTCACTCCAACCAGCGTGTCATAAACAGCGCAGTCACTAATCGTGACGTGCGCTCCTCCCCGCTCGCCCGGGCCGCGCACGCGGAAGGAGATTTCATTGTCAGCGAAGACGCAGTTGGTAATCTCAGCATCAACATTTTCCTTCAGGTTGAGCGAGGCCACATTCCCGATCTGCGCCGGTTGATTGAACCCATGCAGGTAAGTGTTGCGAACGATGAGCTGGCAACGCGGACCAGTCGGCTTCGTTTTGGTATCAAGGGCATTCTCCCCCGGGCGTTCGCCTGCTTTAAATCCAGCGGCATCGGCAGGCAACGGACCGGTCCACAAATGACAGTCTTCGACGACAATGCTACCCTGAGAGGCGCGATCAGGGTCGAACTGGATGCAATCGCCCGAGCAATACGAGATGTCGCAGTTACGCACAGTGATGTTTCCCCAGTGGCCCGAGATGCCATGCGCATCATGCTGATCCTTGAACGTGGAAGCGAGCATGTGGTGAATCCGGCAGTTCTCAATGACGACATTATTACCGAATACACCAATGGCATTGTTAGCTCCATTGAAGATCTCGCAGTTGCGCACCGTGACGTTGTCTGCCGTGATCTTGACCGTGTTGCCGCCTTTTCCACCGGCATCGATAAAGTAATTTTCATATACTCCCGACTTGGTGATCTCGAGGCGGGATACCGCTGTTGGATTGGCTAGACACCCCACGGTTCCATGCGTGCCAATGGGTTGAGCCTGGCTGAATGCAGCCAAACTGATAAAAAAGAGGGCAGTAGTCTTCATTGGGTAGCTCCCGAAAGTGTATCTTTTTCATCGCACAAAAGGGAAGAGTTATTCTGGATATATCAGAAGAGAGGCACCCTCGAACTCCCGAAGGAAACAGCGCACTCTGACTCGCTTCAATAAAAAAATGCCAGTCATCCTTGCCCAGCGACGCACTGAAACCCAAAAGTCCCAGCCATCGTTGGATCATATTGTTAAAGCTATTTGGGAAATAGTCGTTGCAGACATCGTCAGATTAAAGAGCATGGAAGCTCGCTCAAAGACGCAGGCTCCATGACTCCAGATACAGAAGGCCTCCACCCCATCGCCAACACGGCCCTCCCGGATCGCGTGGCGGATGTCGTCTT
>CAZCAL010000027.1:0-18443 GCA_964496625.1 uncultured Verrucomicrobiaceae bacterium
AAGATACCAACAGGTTTTTTGTCTTCGGCTGAAGGAGGAGGTGTATTGAAATCCACGCGGTCAGGAAACTCCCGTGCAGCATCACCACCGACGCTGGTGCGGAAGTCTTCGGAACGGGATGCGGCGCGTAGTGTGCCATCATCGGAGACGACCTGCGGTTGGATGAAGATGATCAACTCACGCCGCGTCTTGCTGTCCGTATCGTCCTTGAAGAGCCGACCCAGTCCAGGAATGCGGCTGATGAGGGGCAAACCTTCGGTGTCCTTTTTCTTTTCTTCAGAGATGAGTCCACCAAGTACGACCCATTGGCCATTGGGCACGTTCACTGAGGTAACAAGCTGTTCCGTGCCGATGATTGGGATGTCGTTTGGCTCAATGCGTTGGGTGCCGACGACGGTGTCATTGACCTGTGCGATGGTAAGATTAACTTCGCCGTCAGAATTGATCAGCGGCACGACTTCCAGCTTCAGCACCACATCAATGAATTCCGTGGTGCTGGTGATCTGACCATTATTATTGTTCAGGCTGGAGGTGGTGGAGCTAGGATACGGAATGCGCTGCCCAGACGTAATGACCGCCTTCTTGTTGTTCAAGGCGAAGACTGCAGGGCGAGATAGCACCTTGAACTGATTGGTCGTTTCAAGCGCGGTAACGAAGGCTTCAACGCTTTGTCCTAGAGCACCATAGACATTCAGCCCCTTAGCAGGCCCAAAGGCTGAGGTGATGAGGTTATCCCGGAGATCCGTGATGTTGTTGTTTGTGATGACATCTTCCCTGCTGGTGAAGAGGCTGGACGTAAATCCAGAACCACCACCGCCTGCACGATTGAATTTCGTGAGGTAATCAACCCCCGTTTGCATTCCTTTACCGAGCGTGAGTTGCCCAATGACCGTGGCGAGGTAGACCTGGAGAGGTTTGCGGTCCAGCAGATCCAGTAAGCTATCGATCTTCTTGGTGTCTTCTGCGCGTCCAATGACAATGATGGTGTTGGCCATCGGGTCCGCGATAATGCGTGATTTGCCGACCGTTACTGACACGGGAGCATTGTCTTCTTGCGGGCCGGAAATCAAATCTGGACGAGATCCCAGACTGCTGCCGCTGCTGGATGTGCCGAGGTCATCGGATGCAGCACTGCCACTGCTGGTGGAGCCCACGGTGCCGCCACGGGTATTGGTGGTGCGCACACCCCCGAGGAGTTGTGAACTCGAAGACGCCAAAGGCTGCTGGCGCTGCTGCTGCACGGAGCCGCCACCTGGGAGGGCAGTCGTGCCGGAGGTGGTTTCTTGCAGAAGGTCCGTCAGCGACGGCAGGACGTCGATCGCAGAGGCGTAGCGGAGCTTGCGCTCATAAGGGGCATCGGATTCCAGAGGCTTATCAAACTCTGCAATGAGGCTAGAAATGTAGGCAAAGTCTTCTGGCGAAGCCACAACAAGAATCTGATTCAGTCGTGCATCCGCAACAACCTGGGCATCTGGCTTCGGCTCCTGCTTGCTTTGCTGCTGCGGTTGGCCATTCACGTACACAACACGCGGCGGTTCCTGCTTATCGCTCTTCGGATCTTTGCCCTCCGCAGCGTTCCCACGCAGGGTCGTGAGGCCTTTGCTTTCCTTTTCTTCCGCCTGTGCCGCCAGGGTTGCCTGGATGATCTGCGCAATGACGGTAGCCTCTGCATATTTCACGGGCAGGAATTTTGTGATGAGCGTGCTACCAGACGTTGCCGTATCAATGGCGTCGTGAATACTGATTAATTGACGCACAATCGTCGCGCTCTCCGTGATCAGCAGCCCTGGAGGTGTCGCTACAGGGGTGATGCGGCCATAGACGGAGAGGCCGACATGGTTGGCCAAGATCTGACCCGCTTCCTCGGGGTCCAGATTCGTCAACTTCATGAAGTAGGTGACGATGGATTCACCCGCAGGGAGATCCGCCGGGGATTGGTAAAAAAGCACACCAGCGGAGAACTGAACCGCATTTGCAGACTGACCCTTGGTGGGGAGGATGCGGGCACTTTTGCCATCGGCATCAGCCACGATGGTATAACCATTCGTCAACAGAGCGGCCTCGATGAGATGAACCGCTTCATCCTTCGGCACAGGCTGTGGGGTGACGAGACTGATGGTGGCACCTTCAAAGATCGCGGTATCTTTGATCAGAGTTTTGTTGGTCAGCATTTCATAAATGCTCAGCATGTCTGCGACGGGATTGTTGGGGAATTGGAGGAGAATCTTGTCCCCTTCCAGGCGGAAAGTGCCCGCCGCATCACCGCCAGGGACCGCGCCGCCGGGTGCTCCACCGCCAAAGCCTGGTCCGCCACCAAATCCGCCACCGCCAAATCCAGGACCACCCCTGCTACGCCCGCCAAAACCGCCGCGCGCCCCCCCAGGAAATCCACCCCCAGGTCCCGCAGAACCAGGCCCGCCGGGACCAGCACCATCGGGACCGCCAGAACCAGGACCAGTACGCTCCGCTGCGCCATCGGCAGGAACTGGAGCGTTCGCTCCAGGAGGCGGTGGCTGCTGGGTAGGTTGTGCGCCCGCCTGCACATCGGTTTGGGCCAAAAGGCGCATCTCTGGCAGCGGCCGCTGTTCTGTGGAAGTCGCGCTCGCATCCACGGATGTCGGCAATGCACGCTCGCCTGTCTGCCCCTTTAGCTGCATGAGACGCAGTTCTGGTGCCGGACGCTCTACTGAGGCGGGTGCCTCAGGTACTGGGGTTGGTGTCACAGGCTCGCTCTGCGCACTCCCGAAGATCGGGATAAAAAGGCAGGTGGCGATGGCGCTGCACTTCCAGATTTGCTTGGACGCGCGCGAGTGAGGAGCGGTGACAGAGGGCATGCGTCGGAGAGAGAGTTGGGCGTTGGGAGTGGTGAGTGCGGAAGATCAACGTTTGCGTGAGGACTGGTCTTCCTTTTCGATTTTTTCAAAGGTACTCTTTAGAAATGCACGACGATCTTCTTCGGGCGCGTCGCGAAATTTGGGATCACTGAATCGCTCACGAAGCACGTTGCGGAACTTTTCACGCGCGCCATCGGAGAGGGATTCGTATCGTTTCCGGTCCTCCTCAGAGGGTCCTCTCGAGGTGCCTTTGCGGTAGCCTTCGCCGCCCGGCGGTGGCGGTGCACCCGTGGAGGCGCTCTTGTCACGCTTCATCTTATCGGGTGCCATCGCATCTTTGTCGTAGCGGATGCTGACCACCTCTCCACCGATGGAGACCTTTGCCTGTGCGAAGCGCATGTCCGCGGCAGGCACCGCTTCTTGCAGTGTCCATCCTTGGAAATTGGGTTTTTCTGAAACGATGAAGGACTGCTTCTTCTCCGTATCAAAGAGGGTGGCGACGGGCTTACCTTCGATGTAAGCAATACCCGTGAGAATCAGCGAATCAGACGGATTGACTGAACGCGTGAAAGGCGACGCCTGGACCACTTCCTGCAAGGTCGTGGGATCAAGCGCCGATGGGAGGTCTGGATCACCCGCTGGTGCAGTGCCAGAGGGCTGGAGAGAGCTGGGCACAGCCTCAATCTGCCCCTGACTGACAGTTACGCCAAGAGCAAGGGCCAGCAGCAAAAGTGAGGTGGAGGTCGTTCTCATGATTCAGCGCGGATGAAGGGTGCAGATTCCGAAACTGGCGAGAAATTAAGTTCCCGTCTCCGTCTTGAACCATCTAGCCACCGTCAAGTTGCACCGCCCCTGCGGTTTTGGCTCTTTGGATCGTGTATCAATCTCAAAGTCCAGGACCTTGATGACCTGAAAGGTTTCTGGTGATTGCAGTGTCGTCAGCCATTGCAGCAGTATCGTCTGCTCCCCAGATAGCCGCATACTCACAGCGACCTCGCGGTAATCAGCGGTTGTGACGGCGGGAATGAGTTCGGGATTCTCTAGACGGATCTCTCTCGCATCAGCACCCGCTTGAAGTTCTTCGAGCAGTTTTGCCTGGGACCGGCTGAGGCTTTCTGTGGTAGGCATGTGTTTCTCCAGCCAGTCACTATGCTTATCCCAATAGGCTCGATCATTGAGCCATTGTTCATTGGCCTCCTTTTGCTGCTGGAGAGAAGTCAGACGCTCCAGCACCACCTTGCGCTTCCCTAAAAAGACATTGCCCAAAACGGCACTGGCCATCAGCACAAGGACGCCCAGGCAGAGCCAGAGCAGATTTTTTTCACGATTGGAAAGGGCGCGTTCGGCCATAGGAGGAGCAATCGGTTATTTCAATTTCCCCTGAGCGCGGAAGGAAGCATTTTTTTCCTTCACACTCGGCTGGGGGTTCGTCCATTCATACTGCGCCAGGACCTTTTGCGCCTTAACACTCTCAATAAACGTCACCACGGTGTCAGCGTCACGAGCCTCACCCTTGATATCAATGACGCCATTCTTAAATTCAAACTCGCGGATCACGACGCCACTAGGTGGCAGCAATCGAGTAACGGCAGAAAGAGCCACCATCGGGAAGTGATTCACCTCCACCGCAGGAGCCAGATTTTTCCAGCGAGTCGCGGTCGTACGCACGGCCTCCGCTGGCGCGCTCGTCTCTTCGACCTCTGCGGCCAATGCGTCCACCTTCTTCTGATTTACCGTCAGCCATGCATAAGCCAAAAATCCGAGAGCGACATAAAGCAGAGCGCCCAAGATCAAATAGCGGGATATGGTTTTGCGCCTGGATTGTGCCAACTGTGCCTCGCGAACCGTTGCTGGCAGCAACCGCGTCCAGTTGGCCGTGTCGAGGCGGGTATTGCGCTGCAAGGTATCGCGGACTTCGACGGGCAGATCCAGGGCACTGGCAATTCGTTGCTTTTCCCAACTGGTGCCGACCAGGGTCACACCGGTGATTGCGCCAAAGCCAGGCTCCGCCTCCAGCACCATCCTGCAAAGAGAGATTTCGGTGGCGACCTCCTCTGGCGAGGCAGAAATGGGGGCGAAAACGTGACTGTGGAAGAGCTTCCCATGATGGCCGGCGGCGATCACTAATTCCCCCTGCTCTTCGACGACAACCAGTTGCCCCGGCGGTAAGTCCAATAGTCGCAAGGCGCTTGTGTAATCGGTGGCCTGTGGAACCGCGAGAAGCTCAGGAAAAGGTTCCGCCAACACATCCACGCTGATAACGACGTGCCCACCGACGGGACCCAAGACGTGCCATCGGAAATTGGCTGTCGAACCAGTGTGCGGGTGCAGGCCCCGACGCTCCAGCTGTGTCTCCACCATCTGCTCCAGCACGTCCTGATCCGCCTGTGGCAGGATGAGGCCGATGGTGCGGCAAGCCGAAGCCGGCAGTCCGATCACCAGCGGGCGGGCCTGCTCGGCAGCTTCAGCGGGGCTTCCCACCTCATCCGCCACCACGGAACTGCGTGGTTTAATGAGCCTCCAAGAGGCGTCAGGTGCTGGCAAGAGGATGGTGGAGGCGGAAATCGACATCTAAGGTAGCGTTTAACGTCGGCGCTGTGCCGAAGTTGCGCGTCCTTCATTCTTTTCCAACAAACGTAGTTTGCTAATTTCGACAGTGGGTCAGGGCGTCCCTTCCATCAACTCCACAGCGCCATCGCTAAACTGCACCGTCATCAACATTTTGCCGCTACCATTAATCACCTGAGAAAGCCCCTTCCCTCCAGCTCCCGTGGCGTCAAAACCCGCAGCAGAGACCGAAATGCCCCGCAGCGTTCGCGGATTTCCGGCGGGATCGCGATGCAGCCCGCCCTTCCGCAGTCGCAGGCTCGGGCAGCGCAGAGCACTCATGGCGGAGAGTCGTGTATTGCCCGTCAGCAGGGCTTGGTTGTTCGTGGAACTGGCATTGCTCAACCCGATCAAAATGGCATATTGACCGCTACCAGACTCGGCCATGACCCGCTGGAAGGTGCCGATCCTGGCAGAAGAGCCATCGCCCAGCGCATCACCCTCCTGCAGCAGCAGTCGAAAGGTTCCGTCCTCCTGCCGCAGCCAGAGTGCACGATCATTCGCGGCAGTGATCCCCTTTCCCTTCATGTCTGCCAGAAACAGCACCTGATCCCCAGTCGGCGTATTGATGCCCCAATACTGCACCACACGCCGCCAGAGCGCATTCGCCAGAGGAGTCGGCACCCCCGGGAGCACATCCGGCACAGGATCACCCGCCCGGGCAACGAGGCTGAGTGCGCCGCCTGCGGTCGCCTTGTTCCAAAGCCCCAAATTGTTGCTGGAAGTCACGCCTGGTCCGCTGAGAGTCGCAGCAAATGTGGGAAAACTCAGGGCAGAACAGGTCTCACCCGTGAACGTGCGGAAGAGAGCTCCGCCCGCTCCCGGTGCGGCCTCACCTTGACGTGCCACCAGGGAATTTGTCGCCCCACCGGAATACAGGTAGATTCCTTGTGTCTTCCCTACGACCCCGGTGAGACCAGCGCTGAAGCACGCAAAAACCCCGGGTGTCGCCAGGCGTCTGAACTCGCCAAAGGTTCCCCCCATATCCGCTGCACCACCCTCACGAACAGCCCCCATCGACCCGCCGACGTTGTTTAGCAAAAGCAGGCCTGTATCGTTTGCTGACGTTACCCCATCCACGCCGTTCACCAGCTTCACCGTTACCCCTTGCCGAAAGATGGCAGACTGCGTCACTTGAAGGAATTTCACCGCTTTCGCGGTCCCGAAATCAGCGATGGGATCTCCCAGTCGGAGAAGCATGCTGAAGATCGAACCATTGTATGAAAAAATCCCCCGACTGTGCGCCTTGTCACCAGCAGAGTCAGCCAAGCCAGCCTCGAAAAGAGCCGCATTCGACTGATTCGCCATCGGCACACCAAAGCTCGGATTCTTGACGGACTTCTGGGCGACCAAGTCCAGTTGCGGACCTGCTGAAAGGGTTCCCCAAATTCCCGCATTTTCAGACCTCGGCGCTCCACTACCCGTCAGTACCCCAGTGAACATAATCTCGCCATCGGCATTGATCGCAGCACCATTAAAGCTGCGATATGACGCATTCGGTACTGCCGACGCAAACTCACCTCTGCCTGTGACCTTCTGCAATGGGAATGGACCCGCAATTTGGCGGAAGATATAGGCGGATCCCCCTTTGATGCCGAGGTCCGCATCGCGGGGTGCAGCGATCACAGCCGTGCTGCCATGCAACGAAACGGCCGTGCCGAACTCGTCACCCGTCTGCCCGTCGATTGCCAGGAACTTCTGTAACTGGATGCCAGATTTGAGATCAAAAAGAAATGCAGCACCGGCGTAGGGTGCGATGCTGCTGGAGCCAGACGCCCCTACCAATACACAGTCACCGCTGACGGACAGGCTGCGGCCAAAACCGTCATTGGGGGCTAGATCACTGGGCACGAGCTTGGTCTGTGCACCACTGCTCAGGTCATACACATAAACTGCACCGCTGTCTGAACTGTGGGCAGGTGCCGAAACAATGGCGTGGTGCTTTGCGATAGCCACTACCTCACCAAAACCATCGCCAATAGCGCCATCACTTGGAGTGAGCTCCGCGATTTGGAGACCTGTCCTGAGATCAAAGCAATACGCCGTGCCAGAGCCGTTCGCGTATCGCGCACCGACAACCGCTGTCTGCCCATCAACCGCCACACTCCAGCCAAACGCATCGAAGGTCATCCCATCCAGCGCCACCAGATCAAAGAGATGCTCCCCAGTGGACACCTCGAAAACATGAACTACACCAGATTGGGGATTCAATCCATCTCCTTGATCGTCCGCTACCAAGGCGTAACGACCAGCCAGTGCCACGGCACCGCCGTAGGTGAAGTCCGTCGAAAAGTCCACCAGCAGGTCCCTCACGAACTTGCCGGTTCTCAAATTCATCAGCTTAGCCCCGTGGTGGTGGCCGATGAGAATCGTGTCGCCATCAATGGCCAATGACGTTCCAAAAAATGCATTCGTGACACCGACCGTCTCCGCGAATCTCCTCACCTTACGTCCAGTTGGAGCACTAAACACATGCACCGCGCCGTCCGCCGTTGCTTCATTGATATGGGCTGACTCACCAATGACAATCCACCGATCATTCGATACGACAGCGTTGCCAAATCCATTGCTCCACTGGCCCGGCGGGTAAGTCGCATAGCACTTCGTCACCGACGGGACTGCGGCCCCCGCAAATTGACAAAATGCCCCAGTAAATAGGGCGACGCAAGACAGAGACAAGTAGCAGACTGATTTCATGGCAGTATGGGTTTGGGTGGATTATCGACGAGTTAATTCGTAGTTTTGACAAATTTTTCAGGAACATTTGGACCGCTTGGCCCAATCACTTCGGCCCCATCGCAACGTGCGCAGCAAACGCTCCGATGAGCGTCAGCGGCATCGTTGTAAGCGCAAAACCCAGCCTCCAGGGTTGGATGGGTTTGGGAAAGCTATCATCCAAGAGGAGCGCAACCCTTTGGACCAGAACCCCGCGATTAGCCCCCAAGCTCAGGCATGGTTCGGTGCCACAAAAGGCGGCTAAATTCGCCAGTGCCGAAGCCAAAGTCTCCGGTGAGCCCAGAGCAACCGCAGCCATCTCATCGCAACAGCACTCGCGCTCCTGCCGGATACGATCACCAATCCAGAGCACAGCCGGATGCCAGAATAGCAGCGTCTCCATGCAACACTGCAGCAGATTCACCCACGGATCGCCGCGCTTGATATGAGCCAACTCATGCGCCAGTAGCAACCGCGCTTCATCAGGCTGAGCCCGCGCCAAAAACCCTGCAGGCACGATCACAATTGGTCGCCACACTCCGATCACTACCGGAGATCCCGTCCGCGCAGTTTGCTTCACGTTCATCTCACCCTTCATGCCCAATTGCGCGGCCACCTGCCGCAGCATCCTTTGCACCGAAGAAGGCGCTTCCCCATAGACGTGATGGGCCCAGATCATAACCGACCACCTACGCCTCAGACGCCACAGCAAAAGCGCAGAACCTACCAGCCAAAGGCCCACCAGCGCAATGAGAACGGATATAATGCCCGCCTGTCTGGTCTCATCCATTTTTAAACCCAAGATCGGATACCCCAGGTCTGACATCCGGAACGTCAGTATCCCCATCTCAAAAATCGGAGCCGTCGGATTCAATGTCCTCACCAAACCAGTCGCTGAATCCGCATGATGATAGAACCTGAGAAAGGTGATTGTCGGCAATACGATGCAGAGCCAGAGAGCCACCCAGCTACACAGATACCGACTGCGAGGTGAGGCCCCGCGCAACACCCTGTTTGCCAACCAAAGGGAACCTGCCACCAAACCTGCCTGCCACACCAGATGGTAAGCCATCCACCCGAGGCTGTAGAACAAACCAGGCTGTGAGAGTACCGTTTTCATCTGCCTCGCTTCTTTTTCGCCTCCTCCAGCATCTCAGAGATCTTTTCAAGTTCATCTGAGCCAATCTTGCCGGTCCCAAGTGCAGCCAACACAAGATCGCTCGGCGATCCCGCGAACACACGATCCATAAACGTCCGCACCATTGACCGCCGCGTCACATCCGGCTTAGCGATAGCGCTGTAGCGGTGGGAACGCTCCGTGTCATCACGGCTAAGCAGTTCTTTATCCAACATGATCTGCATGATTTTTAGAGTCGTTGTATAGCCCGCTCCACGCTCCGCATTTAATTCTTCATGCACCTCACGAACCGTCGCTGAACCGCGCTGCCAGAGGATGTTCAGAATTTCGAGTTCAGCTTCGGTCGGGTGAGGGGAAGGACGAGCAGGCATGACGGCACAAATATATTACGAGTAAATTCGTAGCAGATACAAACCTAGCTGTCACGAAAAATTCTTCACTCCCTGCCGCTAGCAACGGTCAAAGCCTCTGGCAGGTTGGACAATAAAATGTGGATCTCTGGCCCTGGACCGTCCTCCGAATGAGCGTACGACAGACACGGCAAGGCTGACCCTCACGATCATACACATTCAGGGTTTGCTTGAAGTAGCCAGGTTTCCCGTCTTGATGGAGGAAGTCTCTTAACGTCGTGCCGCCCAACTCAATCGACGCGGCAAGCACTGACTTAATTGCCTCCGCCAGCCTGTCATAGCGCGCTCTACTCACCTTGCCAGCAGCTTTCGCGGGATGGATGCCAGCAAGGAAAAGCGATTCGCAGGCATAAATGTTTCCAACCCCCACCACTACATGGGAATCCATGACAAACTGCTTCACGGCAACGGACTTGCCCCGCGAGCATGCAAAAAGCACCTCACCGCTAAATGAATCCGTCAGCGGTTCTGGACCCAGATCCGCAAGTAGCGGATGCAACGCTGGATCACCGATGATCCACTGGATCGTGCCGAAGCGACGCGGGTCGTGAAAGCGCAATTGCATCCGGGAACTCAAGGTGAAGGCCACGTGATCGTGCTTCTTCCAGTCAGCGCCGGACTCCACGAGACGCAGACTTCCAGACATCCCCAAATGAACCATTAGCGTCCCCTTAGGCGTGGTGAAGAGCAGATACTTTCCGCGACGCGATCCCGAAGAAAATTTGCAGCCCACCAACGCCTGCAATTCGTCCGGGACAGGCCAGCGCAACCTACCGTCCCGCACAATGACCTCTTTGACCGTCTTGCCGACGAGGTGAGGGGTCACGCCTCGCAGGGTGGTTTCAACTTCAGGGAGTTCAGGCATGCAGCCGACGTAGCAGGGATCGACGATTGACGAAAGCCCAAAGACACCTGGAACCCCGTTCCCGCAGCAAGAAACACGTCAATTATTGAAGCGATTTTCTATGCAATCTAGTATTTGCACCCATAAATCAAAAGCTCTTGACTAAAAATCAGGTGCCTTTATTTGATTTTCCAAAATATCATCACTTCATTACCTTATGGTTCATCAAGGCTTTTCCCGTAGTCACTTCGAAGACATTGCACCCCAAATCTCCGCCGACGCGCTTCGCGTAAGAGGCATGAAAGTCGCCGGACCCCGTGGCGATGGCGTGGATGTTGAGGGGGCATTCGTTGCAGACAAATCGATCTCAGATGCAGCCCAAGCCGTCGCCAAAGAACTCGCCCGATTCACCGCTGACGCAGTTCAACCAGGCTGGCAAGTGGAAGTGAGGCAGCTCCAAGTCGCAGCAGACACCGCTGTTGCGCAGGGCCGGAACAAGGAGGCTCTAGATGTCTACCAGCGTGCAGGTCAACGCCTAATCATTGCAGAAAACAACAATGAAGACACACGGCTGACCCGACTTTGCCTGGAGAACAACCAAGCCTTGCTCCTGAAAAACCTTGATCGCAATGAGGATGCTGTAAAATTGCTAAGCCGCTCGATCGACACTGCTGTTCGGGCCTTCCCCCTTGAATTTCGTCTAATCTCCGAACTTTATGCCAACCTGAGCCGGGTTCATAGTGCGGCAAACCAGACTAGCGAAGCCTTTGAAGCCCAGAAAAGCGCTCTTGAATATCGTCAGCGCGATCCAAAAGACCTCGAAGGACACGCTCGTTTTCAATTCGGCTTTGGTTTGACGGCGGCACAAACAGGTGGCCACCGTCAAGCAGCAAAGGCTTTTGAAAGAACCCTTCAACTCCGGGATGCCCATTCCGCCCCAAGACTTGCACTGGATGCCCGGCTTTGCTTAGCAGCGGCACTGATTGAACTGAAAGAGCTTATGGCTGCCGAGGAACACCTCCTGACCTGCCTCAAAGAATGCAGCCACGTCCCAAACGCCAGTTCCGGATTCCAAGCTGTTGTCTGGAAGATGATCGGAGCAGTTCGAATCCGCACCAATCGCTACGAGGACGCCAAGTGGGCGTATCAAGCCGCCCTGAAGGTGTATCAGGACAACTACCTGATGGACGCCATCGGCATGGCGGAGATCCACTTCAATCTGGGCCTTCTCACCTTTGGTCCCCGCAGTGAGCCGGAATTTAAGCTGCACATGCGGCGGGCCGCAGACTTAATCGATGAGCAAGGGCAGCTCTTCAAAGAACGAGACGATCACTTCCGTCGCGCCTTCAGTGATCGCCTTCATGCCAATCCCAACGCTCTTTCCCAAACGGATCTGAATAGCCTTCTCATGGCACCATCAAGACCTGAGACGGCAAGTTGAGGCTCCACTCAGGCGCAATCAACTCCCCGAGCCACCCAGGGAAAATCCTTTTCCCACCCGCAGCGATGACAACGCAGAGTTCTCACCTTTTGGCAGAATAGCAGCACAATGCCCTCGCATAGGATGGCGGGAAGGATCATGGATATAGCAATCCCGAAGCCGACGCTTCGCCCACCGCCGAAAATAGCTGCGAGCACGACCCACAAAACCAAACCAATTGGCCCACCAATCCAGGCACCTGACCGGATACAGCGAGCCCAGAATCCATAGCGAGTCCTATAATTCCGCAAAAGGGTCAAAGGTTCATCACACTGGCTGCACCGGCAGGGTAAATCAGGCGGCAAAAGGTGAGGGATAGCCTCCATTCGTCAACGTTTCATCTCGGTAGCAATCAACCTCAAGGCGTATTTGGCCCCCATGGCAGCGCGCATGTTTGGTTCAAATCCAGCGCTACAGACACATCCTCCGTCAAAAAGAGACCTTCTCTTTTATTGAGTTATCCAAATATTCTGGTAATATTCATAATCTAGCCTTTATCCCATTTTTCAATCGTGTCTCGTCCCGCCAAAGCCTCAAACCCACGTCCCGCACGGTCCCGTGCTACTAATGACGTGGAAAGTCCCTGGAACGACCCTATCGGCATCGCCTTCCTGATGCTGGCGGCACTCTATTTTCTGGCATTACTCTCCTACGATCCCCAGGACAATCCAGCGTGGTCGAATCTTTCTACCTCGGATCAGCCGAACGAAATTACCCACAACTTCGTGGGGCGACTGGGTTCCGTTTTTGCAGCTTACTCATTTTATTTGATGGGAGTCGCCACCTACTTGATCCCGATCAGCCTCACATGGTTTGGGGTTTGCCTCATCACGGCCAACAAGAAAGTGACCGGCAGATCTTGGATTGGAGTGGCCGTAATGGTGGCTAGCGCAGCCGCGATTTTTTCGATCGATAATCTCTTCAATTCTCAGGACCACATCACCCCGATGGGGGGAGGCGGAGGACTGGGCCGCGTGTTGGGGGAGATGTTTCTGATGAACCTTCTGGGAAAGGTTGGTTCGACGATGCTACTCGCGATGGCCTACGGATTTGGACTTTTCTTGGTCGCCAGAGTTCACCCCCTTCTCCTGATTCAGGAACTCCGCCGAGAGATCCCAAACTGGCTGGATCAGTGGAAACTGCGCACCGCCCTAGCCGGAGGCATCAATGATATCAGCATCGTTACCCCAGATGGCACCCCCGCAGATCAGCCTCTGCGCAGACGTCGCGTCGCAAAAACCGCCTCTCCAGACCAATCTGCACCAGAGGTTTCGCCCCCCCTGGTCAATGCGGAGCTTGGCCTGCGCTTTGACCCGCCTGCACCCAAAATCATCGACTCCTCTGGTCCTCGCCCGCATGTGGAGAACAACAAGCCTCGGCTAGCGGAAGTTTGGGAGAAAAAGCGCGCGCAGAAACTGGAGCAGGACCCTCCTGTCCAACTCAGCAGCCTAGCAGCGTTGTTCAAAGACTACAAGCTGCCCTCCCTGGAACTACTGAACTGGGTGGAAGATGAAGATCGGGCACCTACGGACAAGGGTGAGCTACTTGGCATTCAAAACACCATCGTCCGGACGTTGGCAAGTTTTGGCATCCAAGTAGAGCCGGGGGATATCACCCGCGGACCCTCCATCACCCGCTATGAAGTGCGCCCCAGCGACGGTCTTCGAGTCAGTCGGATCGCCAACCTTGATGCGGACCTTGCACGGGCGACTCGCGCTGAGCGGATCAATATATTAGCGCCCATTCCCGGCAAAGACACAGTCGGGATCGAACTGGCAAACAAAGAGCGCGTTGTCGTGCCCATTCGTGAACTTCTCGAAGACGAGGTCTTCCAGAACGGCAAAGCCCGCATCCCCGTCGCACTGGGCAAGGATGTGTATGGTAAGACCATCATCGGAGATCTGGCCGCGATGCCTCACTTGCTCGTAGCGGGTGCAACCGGCAGCGGTAAGAGCGTCTGCATCAATGGCATTATCACCAGCCTGCTCTGCCGCTTTGCGCCGGACGAGCTCCGCTTTGTGATGATCGATCCGAAGGTAGTGGAGATGCAAAACTACGCCGACCTCCCCCACCTTGCCCTTCCCGTGGTGACAGACCCGAAAAAAGCCCTGTTGGCACTGCGCTGGGTGGTGAAGGAGATGGAAGGCCGATACCAAATGTTCGCCCAAGAAGGCTGCCGTAATTTTGAAGTCTTCAACAACCGCAATCGGAAGAAGGACCCAGCCGCAGCTGCAAAAAATGGCCCACGTCCCGGTGCCACCCCAGAGATTGCTCCAGACATAGCTCCAGACAACCTCATGGGAGTCCTGGAAGATGAGATGCCCATTCAGAGCACCGAGCCTGAATGGACAGGCGATGCAGCCCCACCACCAAAGAAGGCACCGGAGCAAAAAATCCCTGACACCCTGCCCTACATGGTGGTCATCGTCGATGAGTTGGCCGACCTCATGCAGACCGCTTCCGCTGACATCGAAGTGGCTATCGCCCGCATTACCCAGATGGCCCGTGCGGCTGGCATTCACCTCATCGTCGCCACCCAGACGCCACGTGCAGACGTCATCACCGGTGTGATCAAGGCGAACATTCCCACCCGCATCGCCTTCCAGGTTGCATCAGCCTTGGATAGCCGTGTCATCCTCGACCGCAAAGGAGCGGAAAACCTCGTCGGTAAGGGAGACATGCTCTACGTTCCTCCAGGAGGTTCGCAGCCAATCCGCTCCCAAGGTGCCTTGGTCACGGATGAAGAAATCCACGATGTCGTCGAGTGCTGTGTCCTCCAGGGCAAGCCAGTCTTTGACGCCAAGGTGGAAGATGGGGGCGACGTGCTCGACGAGATGTTTGGCGATGACAACGAGGGGGGAATCTCCGACGAAGAGGAATCGATCCTCGACAAATGCATCGAAGTCATCCGCCAGGAGCAGAAGGCCTCCACCTCGCTGCTCCAGCGCCGCCTGCGACTCGGATACGGACGCGCCGCACGGATGATCGACATCCTCGAAGACCGCGGCATCATTGGCCCCGGCGATGGAGCCAAACCGCGCGAGATTTTGGTAAATCTTGACGAAGAATTCTGATCCAGAGAGCTACTTCCGGAACAACTGGGCCGAAAGGTAATCGAAGACCTGCGGATACTTCACATCAGGCGCGCCCGGATAAACGAGTTCGCAGGTGGTCCCGACCTCTTTGCAGTGTTCCTGGAGCTTCACGCCAAAGTTGGAGGTGTGCGTTGGATCTTTCTGGTCCTGCCCCAATCCAGGCGGGACGCTGTAGATGAGATAGACAGGGGGATCATCCGCAGTCACCAACGCATAAGGGGAGTATTCGGAGATCCACGGCAGAATCTTTTCCCTCGCAGCCACAAACGCATCGAAGTCTTTAAACTCACCCGTCTTGCTAAAGGCGTGGCCACCGTAGCGACTGTTCGGCGTCCACTCCCGCATCTGCTTGGGGTCAAGGGTTGTCTGTGCGCCAATGACGGCAGCACACCATAGACGGGTGGACTCGCGGGCAATGGGATCGCTGCTCTTTGGATCAGCAAGGTCGTCATGAAATGCAAGCCAGAGACTGGAGCAGGCCCCGGCGGAACCGCCACTCGCTCCGATGCGCTGCTTATCAAGATGCCATTCCCCGGCTTTGCTCCGCACAAATTGCAAAGCACGCGCAGCATCATGCAAGGGTGCCTTTACAGGCGGCACCACATCTTGTGCCTGCGAGATGTATCGGTAATTGATCGAAACGACAGAGATCCCTGCCTTCAAGTAGGGATCCACGGCGATGCCTGCCTTATCTCCGCCGGTCCAGCCGCCGCCGTGGATGAAAAATAGGACCGGCGTTGGCTTGTCGGACTTAGCCTGCCAAAAATCCAGGACGTCGCGCTCGAACTCACCGTAGCGGACATCGGCATGCGTCGGCAGCGGGTTTTTTGGATAGACTTTTTTGGGCGCAACATTCGGCGGGACCGCTGCCTTCTTGGGAGCAGTAGTTTGGGCACTCACGCCGGAGGCAATGAGAAGAAGAGCGAGAATAGTCTTCATGGAATTCGATATCGGAAAGTTAATTTTTGAGCACGTCGATGAGGAAATCCGCAATGCCAGGATGCTGCACGTCGGGCGCACCGGGATAGACAAGTTCACACGGAGTTCCTATCTCTTTGCAATGCTCCTGAAGTTTGACGCCATAGTTTGATGTGTGGGTCGGATCTTTCTGTTCCTGCCCGATTCCTGGCACCGCGCTATACAAAAGATAGACGGGTGGATCGTCTTTGCTCACGAGTCCGTAGGGCGAATACATTTTGATCCACTTCAAGACCGAGTCCCGCTTAGCGAGAAATTCCGCGAACTGCGTATCTCGGGACCTCAAGTTGTTGGGATCCATGAACCCAAACGCATGCCCGCCGTACCTGCTATTGGGCGTCCATTCTTTGAGTTGGATCGGGTCGAGCGATGTTTGCGCCCCACTGACCGCAGCACACTTCAGGCGAGTGGATTCCCGCGCGATGGGATCACTGCTATTCGGATCTGCCATGTCATCATGAAAGGCTAAATACAGACTCGAGCAGGCGCCCGCAGAGCCACCGCTGGCACCGACGCGACTCTTGTCGATGTTCCACTCTGCCGCCTTGCTTCGCACAAACTGAAGCGCCCGAACTGCATCCGCGAGCGGCCATTCAACCGGCGGCATGACGCCTTCGAGCTGAGCCTGCCATGAGTAACGATAATTGATGGATACGACGGAGATACCCGCCGCGAGGCATCGCTCAAGCTCGCCAACACCCGACTTATCTCCTGCCACCCAACCGCCGCCGTGGATAAAGAACAGCAGAGGAGTCGGGCTTACCGAGTCTGCTTTGTAAAAATCCATCACTTGCCGCTCGTGCTTGCCGTATGGCACATTCGCAAGCGTCGGGCGTCGAGACGGTCTCTTCGCTTTGGACTTTGCAGGTGCCGCCGATGGCACCTTAGGATCAGGTTTGGCGCTTTGGCTGAGGGAAATGCCAGCGCTCAAGATCAGCGTGGCGAGGGAGAGTAAAATCACGTTCTTCATGGCAGAGCCAAAGTCAACGTACTCATCGCCACCGCCCTTGCATCAGCCCGTCGTCCGCAGGCCTGAAGCGAGCGCATTGATGGAGATCATCAAGTCAGGCAGCATTGCTTCAGCAGCGTCAGTATTTCCCGCATGAATTTTGGCCCGCCAGTCAGTAAGCAGGCCGATTTGTTGGCGGTGCAGCACAGCCAGCGCTTCCTCGCGAATGTCCAGAGTATAGGCAAAACGAGGCCGACGATTCGCAAAGCTACTGGCAAAGAGATCCTCAATGAGACTCCGCGTGCGCTCCAGCTCAGCAAAAATCAATCCCATGAACCGTTCTCGCAGATCCACATCCGCAACGAGCATCGAGTAATCGCGCATGATTGGCGCATTGGCACTAACCAAGGAGCTTTCGATATTGGTCAAAACATAGCGCAAGAAAGCGGAGTCCTTCACTGCGGATTTCAACTTTTGATATCCGGCAGGATTTTCATCGCGGAGACGCTCCAGGGCAGACCCGGTGCCGTACCATCCGGGAAGGTAAAAACGGTTTTGTGTCCATGAGAAGACCCATGGAATCGCACGCAGATCATCCAATGTCCCCTGCCCGGTCCGCCGGGCGGGACGGGAACCGATGCGCGAATTTTCCAGCGCGTCGATGGGGGTGGCCTGCCTGTAGAAGCTCATGAAGTCTGGCTCGTTTAGGAGACCACGATAGGCTTCGCGGCTCCATTCGGCGAGTTGATCCAGTTCAGCATGCCCCGCCGCATTGGCCGCAGCCCCGTGCCGATGCCGGGCCGTGGTGGCAGCAGCAGAAGCGGTCAGCAGTTCAATATTGTACACTGCCGAGCCAAAGTGAGCATACTTTTGTGCGATGGTTTCACCCTGCTCCGTCATGCGCATGCTGCCGGACAGGGAACCATCCGCCAGCGCCTCCATGAACCAATGCGTCGGGCCTGCACCCCGGCCTACCGTACCGCCGCGACCGTGAAAGAATACTGCCCGCGCACCACATTCATCGCAAGCAATGGCAAGCTTCTGTTGCGCACGATGCAGTGCCCACTGACTGGCCAAAATGCCACAATCCTTGTTTGAATCTGAGTAGCCAACCATCATCTGGAAGGCTGGCTTCGCCCCCACTGCCCCCAGTCGCAGGCTGCGAATCGTCATCGGATGGGAAAGGAAATCAGCCACGATTCCAGGTCCATTTTCAAGGTCTCCCATCGTCTCAAAGAGTGGCGTGACAGGCAGTGGGCAGCGTAGACCGTCATCAGTCCACTCCAGCAGTCCGGCCTCGCGGGCCAAAAGATAGACAACCAAAAGGTCCTCTGTGTTTCGAGTCATCGAAACGATCAGTGCCCCAAGTCCTGCATTCCCAAATCGGGAGCGA
>CAZCAL010000028.1:0-17333 GCA_964496625.1 uncultured Verrucomicrobiaceae bacterium
GTCACCGAGGTCGTGCTCGTCCTGAACACCCCCGAAGCGGTGAACGCCTTCACCAAGGACACCAATGTCCAGCTCGGCGGCGCGCTCAGCGTCGCGGCCGGACCAGTGGGTAGAAGCGCGGAGGCGGGAGTGACACCGCGTGCCGCCGTTTATGCCTACAGTCGTAGCCAGGGGCTGTTCGCCGGCGTCTCGTTCGAAGGCACTGTCATCAGCACCAACAAGAGGGCAAATAACCGCTACTACAATGGCCCGGTCAGCGCCAGTGCCATCCTCAGCGGCCAGACCCGCTTTCTACCGGCGAGCGCCGAATCGTTGATCGACAGCCTGTGAGGCAACCCTACCCACGCTGCTTGCACGCCATGACCGCAGCAAGCGGTACTGCGCCGGAGGATCGCCCATGGGCATCCTCCGGCCTCGGCCCCTGAGCCCTCAGCCCCAGCGGCGACGATCTTGAATTTGGTTGCCATTTCTCCAATTGGATCGGTCTCTCGATTGGGGTGGTGGCGGCGTTGATCCGGACGTTCCGAAAAGCCCGGCGCTGATTTCTGTCGTGTGTTTGTGTTGCGACGGACGCAAGGTCGCATTCTCCAGAGACTGATCAGTTGTTAAAGCCCCCTCGGTGAATCGCGCGGATTCCTCTGCCGAAATCGAGTAGCCACTGGGGGATAGGATTTCCGGCGATGCTGCCCATTCCTGTGCCAGAGGCCCCACCAGGGGTGATGGTGCCAGGGAAGAAGCTAAGGCTCTTGATTGGCAGCCCGCCGGAGTCTGCCATGGGGGTGCCCTTGCGGACCAATAGGAAGGGCTTGCGGAGACCTGGGGCATCCGTGGCGCTAGGCTGATTAAAGCCAGCTTCGCCATACAACAGCGCCAGATTGTTGGCGGCAGTGGCCTCGCCAGGGCGATTGACCAGGGATACGAGCACCATGTAGCTGCCAGACTGGTCGTAAGCGACGCGGTGGATGGTGTTGATGGTGGCTTTGGCTGAACTCGGAAGAAGATCTCCCTCGCGCAGGAGGACATGGCTCGGCGGGACGGGGGAGCCAGGGGGGATGGCGATGACGGTATTGGTGCTATCCACGAATAGGGCGACATCGTTGCGCGAGTTGACGCCTGGGCCTTTGAGCCGTGCGAGCACGAGAATTGCTCCCCCTGCGCTCGTGCTCTGAAAGGAGAGAAAGGATGCGATCTGGATGCCTGCGGGTAGGCCTGGGGCCTGATCACCTTTGCGGAGGCAGATGACTGGAGCGCTACCCGCTGATGCCGCATAGAGGGCTTCGTTCTCGGTAGAACGCACGCCTCCTCCCGTGAGCGAGGCTCGGAACGCGATGGTGTTGTTCCGATTCATCGATTCTGCAAGGAATGTATTGAAGACCTCACCCTCCAGATTGGGTTCCCGTCCATTGTCACCTTTGCGGGCGATCAGGGCCTTGGTGCCGTTGCCGGCGAAGCGGAAGATTCCTTGATTCTGGGTTGAAGGTCCAGCGATAGCTGCGGCGAAGACGGAATCAGTTCCGCCCGCAGCCAAGCGTGGAACGATTTGCCCCAGTGTCTGACCGTCGGTGGGCGATCCCTCTCTGGATGGAAGGGGCGAGGGCAGGGGGCTGCCGATTTGGTTTAGCGCCACAAACGTGTCGCTGTCTGCGGCGACGCCGGCAGTCACACTGCGATTCAGGGTGCCGACGACGGAGGCATCGCCTGCGTCAGAGAGGGCATAGGCGGTGAAGCTACGGAAGGATGGTCCACCAAAATTCCCCCCTGGTAGTAAGTCGCCCTCGGCAAAGGCGGGGAAGGGATCTAGGCCCGGCAGCTGAGCCAGGATGAGATCATCCCTGGCACTGGTAATGCCGGTGCCAGCCCGTTTGATTTGCGCGAGAAGATTCCCTCCGCCTACGCGGAAGCTTGTGATCTGGCGCACCACACCCGTTGCTCCCAAGTTCTGAGATTGCAGGAGGTTGGGAGTCTGGGCATCAAAGTCATTCCAGATTCCTTTCGTTCTCCCGCCGGTTGCGCCAGGCCCCTTCAGTGCCAAGAGTTCGTAACAGCGGCTGATGGTCGTATCCTGAAGTTGAATTAGACTGCTAGAGATCGTTGCTCCCGCCAAACCAGGGGCGAATCGGCCATGGATGAAGGTGTTCGATCCTGGTAGAAGCGGCCGGACCAGGGGTGAGAACTGCAAGATCGCACCGTGATTCGGTGGGACGGATCCATCTTCGGTCATGGCGACGACGGTGTTGCCGTGCAGTGCTACCCCCACCCCGATCTTGGTCGAAAATGGGAATCCGCTGACGTTCGTGCCGGTGACGATCTGGGGAGTGTCCCAGTTTGCGACGGAAAAGACGAGTGGGCCCTGTTGGCCAGAGGCATCGAATGCAGGCCCCGCCGCCACGAGATCGTCTGCCCCTGCAAGGCTGGTGCCGAAACGGAGCCCTGCGAATGCGGGTGGCAGGAGTTGCGAGACATCGGTAGGTCGGTTGGCAGCGAACCCGAGGACGAAGCCGCATGCGACCTGACCGTCAACAGTGGCACCCGGTGCTCCCAGAAAGACCTGCTGATCACAAATTGCAACGCTCGATCCAAGATTGGAATTCGCCGTGGTTCGATTCGACAACTCGATGTTTTCGTCATTGAGCTTTCGGATTTGTTTGAATGGTGATAGGCCATCGAACAAATAGCCCGATCCCGCATCGACACCGCGTGTGGTATCGTCCAGCGGTGCACCAATCGCGATGTAGTAAGGGGAGATGGCAACGCTGGTCCCGAACGCATCGCCCGTCAATCGGTCAGCGGCGGTGATGCGTGCTAGCTCTGATTGGGTGGCGATGGAGTAAACATAGGCAGCCCCGCGATTGCTATCTTCGCGGGGTGATCCGACCACGAGTAGATCTCCGTGCATGGCAACACTGGTCCCAAAGCCCGGGCTTGTTCCCTGGATTTTCGCGATGAGCCGCCCGTTGGACACATTGAACAAATAGACCGAGGCGGTGATGGGGGACGACACAGCGGGGCTCTGCGGTGCCCCAACCGCTAGCGTATTGCCAAACATCGCCAAGGAGCTGCCAAAACGAAATAGACTGATCGCTGCATCGTTCGACGGTGGCTCGATGATGCGGGTCAGCACCCCTGAAGAGCTGCTGAAGAGCCGTACGGAACCTCGTTGCAGGGCTGTGAGGCCATTCGCAGTAGCCGTGGCAAATGGATCGCCAGCTGCCACGATGGTTCCGTTGGTGGCAATCACGGAACCAAAACCGGAATCGGTGATGGGAGTCGGACGCGTTTGGAAGAATCGTTTTACGGTCGGTGCAAACTGTGCCTGACTATGCCCGCAAGTCAGCGTGAGGAGGGTGAGGCATTTGAGGAAGTGGCGTGAGATTGAGTTCATGGGTGACGCGGGGTTGAGGGTGATGCTAGAGCTACATGATGAACTACGAAACGGAGAGGTCCGACAGCACCCGGTGCGTCGATCCTCAATGGGAGATGCGCGAAAGACGCCGACTTGCGCAGATTTTTGATTTTTTTTATTTGTCGAGATCGGTATGGGAAGGAGGTGCTCTCCGGGCTTTCGTTGTAGTGCGGATCTCTCTTGCGGTTCCTGCCTGAACTCTCCAAAGTGCCGGGATGAACCGCAGACACTTTTTCCAGTCGGCTGCCGCTGTTGCGGCGGGGTCAATGATCCATCGCGATGTTGAAGCAGCTGAGCCCACCGGGAACACCTTCTGTTTTTTCTCAAAACACCTCCAGGGACTTAGCTTTGATGACATCGCCAGCTTTGCGGCGGAGGTGGGCATGGATGGTGTGGAGGCTCCAATCCGCCCAGGAGGCCATGTGGAGCCGGAGAAGGTGGAAGAGGATTTGCCCAAACTCGTGGAGGCGCTGAAAAAGCAGGGCCGGGAACTGACGATCATGACCTCTGGCATCAACGAGGTGAGCGCAGAGCAGAACACGGAGGCGGTCCTGCGCACAGCGGCAAAGCTAGGTGTAAAACGCTTTCGCATGTTGTACTACAAGTATGATCTGCAGAAGCCGATCTGGCCGCAGCTGGATGAGATCCGCCCGAAGATCAAGGATCTGGTGCAGCTCTGCACAGAGATTGGCATCCAGCCATTATTCCAGAACCACTCGGGCAAAGACTATGTCGCCGCGCCGGTCTGGGACATGTATTCCATCATGCGGGAGTATCCTGCGGAGCAGTTCTCCTTTGCGTACGATATTTACCATTCCACGATCGAAGGTGGGTCTTCCTGGCCTCTGGAGGCAGCGCTGGTGTCCGACCATCTGGGCGCGGTGTATTTCAAGGACTTCAAGTGGAATGGTCGCAAGGCCGAAGGGTGCCCTCTCGGAGAAGGGCAGGTGAATCCAGCCTTTGCCAAGACACTGATGAAGGGCGGCTACAAGGGACCGATTTCTCTGCACCTTGAGTACTTGAAGGGCGATATCAAAGATCCTGCCTTCATCAAAGAGTGCCGGGATGCCCATGTGCGTGAGTTTGGTATTCTGAAACAATGGCTCTCCGCATGAAGATCACCCGCGCACTGCTCGCCGCTGTAGTGGCTTTTTCCTCGAACGCCATGGCGGAGGATTGGCCGCAGTTCATGGGGCCTCACCGCGATGGTAAGGTGGCTGATACCTTGCCAGATCACTTCCCGTCAGGAGGTCCCACGGCGGTGTGGGATCGTGCGCTAGGCAGCGGGTTCGCTGGGCCTGTCGTGGCGGATGGAAAGACGCTGCTCTTTCACCGCAAGGGGGATGCGGTGATGCTGGAGGCGTGCGATGCGGCCTCGGGGGTGATGCTTTGGCAATTCTCTTATCCTGCGACTTACGTGGATAGCTTTGGCTTTGATGATGGCCCCCGTGCGACGCCCGCTGTTGTGGATGGGCGGATCTTTATCCATGGCGCTGAGGGGATGCTTCATGCGGTCAATCTGGAGGACGGTAAGCTGCTGTGGAAGGTGGATACGGTGGAGGACTTTGGCTCTGGGCAGGGGTTCTTTGGCCGCGCCAGTGCTCCTCTGGTGGTGAAGGATCGGGTGATCATCGCGCCCGGTGGGAAGAAGGATGGCAAGCCCGCAGGGCTTGTGGCCTTTGATGTGAAGGATGGTCACGTGGTCTGGCAGGGGGCCGATGACGAGGCGGGCTACTCATCGCCGGTGCTTGTCGATGGTGCACCTGAACGAGTCTTGTGCTGGATGCGCAATCAGCTCTGGCTGCTGAGTGCGGACACGGGCGCGGTGCAGGCGCAGCTACCACTGCGGTCAACGATGGACGCCTCCGTGAATGCCGCCCAACCGATTGATTGTGGCGGGCAGCGTGTGTTTGTCTCCGCTGGATACGGCGTGGGTGCCCATCTGGTGCAACTGCCGGACCTGAAGGACCTATGGCAGAAGCAGGACCTCTTTGACTCCCACTACAGCAGCGGCGTCTTTGCTGCGGGGCATGTGTATGGCTTTGATGGTCGGCAAGAGCGCGGGCAGACGCTGCGCTGCATCAACATCGAAACAGGCAGCGTGGACTGGAATAGCGATGGTGTCCCTGGCGGCACCGTGATCGCCGTCGGCGATAAGTTGCTGACAGTGACGGAGCAGGGGGAACTCTGGCTGGTGAAGCTGGACCCGACAAAGTTTGAGCAGCTCGATACAGCGCAGATCTTGCGGGCAGGACATCGTTCCTACCCTGCCTACTCTGACGGTATCCTCTACGCTCGTGACGGTGCCAAGGTGGTGGCAGTGAAGGTGAAGGGCGACTAAGGGCTGCCCTGGTCGCCAATCCTGCGCTTGTGGGGCAGCGGACTCTCATCCAAGGAACGGCACTTTTGAAGTGCCGAGGGATCGGCGGCGACGCAGCACTAGCAAAGGGAGGAGCCCGAAGAGAAGCAGCATGGCGCGCGACGGCTCCGGCACCACGACGACAGATCCTGATGTGGTGAAGCGGCTAACGTCCCAAAGGAGTCCGCTGCTGAGTGTTGGGAGATCGAGTTGTGCCAGATCATCCCCACTGCCATCGCGTAGATTGGGGCCGACATCGAAGTTGCTGAAGTCTGCCCTCAGCAGTGCTGTCCAGTCGATCAGATTGAAGATCTGACCAGCCTGGGCGGTGAAGTTATCTGCCAGCACCTGGAGATTGCTGCTGAAGGTAAGGGTGGAGCCGCTGGCAGCGTCGAAGGTGAGGAGATCATGCTGACCCGTGCCAATGCCGCTGACGGCGTCCACATAGGCATCGTATCCCGCGGTGCCGATGGCGTTCCCGCCAAAGCTGGCGTCGATGCTGCTCTGGTTCGTCGCGGTGGAGATGCCGAGAACGATCTCTGAGCCGCTCTGGAGGTCATAGGTGGCTATGGCTGCGGATTGAAAGGTCAGTGTGCCGAGGTCCGCCGCAGCCGTGCCATCGCCCGCTTGGAGCGTGGCATTGCTTGCCAGGGTGACGCAGGATCCCTGCACAAGCCCGGTGCCCAGCAGGGTCGCGTTCGCCGCCACAGTGACGTCGCCAGTGCCCGTGCTGCCCGACGATGCGATGAGAAGCGAGCCTTCATTCACTGCCGTGTTCCCAGTGTAGGTGTTTGCGGCAGTGAGTTCGAGACGTCCTGCACCCACCTTGATGACTGCACCGCCTGTGCCACTGAGTTGTCCGGTGAGACGTGCGTCAATGTTCTCAGGATCGCTACCATCTGCTACCTCAATGCGCCGGTCGAGAGATCCGAGATCGATCGCATTCTGAAACTCCAGCGTGTTCGTTGAATAGGCTGAGCCGAGCATGAACGTGTAGTTGTTATCCCCGCCGCTGCCGCTGAAAAAGCTGTTTGATCCCCAAGTAAGCGCAGCAGCCGTGCCGACTCCGCCGAGGGCTACTACACGGTCGGCACCCTGGGCGCTGAAGCCACCGTTGCCAATCAGCGCGACCTGCCCCGCGCCCTGACCGAGACTGCGGGTGAAATCACCAACGGCAGCCGCATTTAAATCAGCGCCGATCTCCAACACGCCACCTCCGTAAATGCGGTTGATGTTGTTGGTAAAGTCACGGTCGCCAATGATGCGGAAGATTCCGCCCGTAACATAGAGGTCTGCGGGATTGGCGGCATTGTTGTAGATGGTGAGCCCTGTGCCACCCATGATCGTGGCTTGGCCAGCCAAGCTGAGGCCCAAGGTGGTGGTGCCGCTTCCGTAATTCGAGATAAAGACCGAGCCGCCGCTAATGGCACCCGTGCCTGTGACGACGGCGTCGTGGCTGCCAGAGATCAAAATGCCACGTCCGATGCTGCCGACGTTTAGGTTCCCAGACGCCATGTCCAGTGTGACATCGCTTCCCGAGGTATCGATCTGTAGGGTGTGGAAAGAAAGCGCTGCAGTGCGAGTGAGACTGGAGCTGAGTGCATAATTGGTCGTGGACGATGTGTTGGCTGACGTGAGCGTGGTAGCGCCTGTATATCGGACTATTTCATTGCTGCCATTTTGGGTAGCAAAGCCGAGCCCTCCGTCATCTTGAACGTAGAGGGTGGCGCGACTGCCAGTGCCTTGGGTGAGAATGCCATTGGTTACCGAGGCACCAGACAGCGTGTTCGCCACAAGCTTGCCGCCACCGGTGATATCAATGTGGAAGGGGACGAAACCAGTGCCAGTGAAGGTATCTGTGGTGACGGTGGCACCATCCTCGATGCGCAGAGCGCTGCTGGTGAAGTCCGCCCCAGACTGATACAACGACAACGCGCCTATCGCGTGGGAGCCTGCGCCACGAACCACCAGGGTGCCTCCGCGCAAGCTGATGGGCGTCGCGGTCAGCGGGGTGGTTGATGCATAGTCTGCGATGAGGGTGCCGTTGGTGATCGTGGTAGCCCCCGTGAAGGTATTGTCACCCGCGAGTGTCAGGCTGCCGGTGCCGATTTTTGTGAGTGCCACTTTGCCGATCAATGTCCCTCCAGTGTTATCGACAATCGCAGCGGCAAAGACGCCTCCGCCGTGATTTGTGCCGACGGTCAAGGTGCGGGTGGCATTGACGGTGCTGTCATTGGCGATGATGCCGCTGACTGCACCAGCGCTGCCATTCAGCGCATTGATAGCGACGTTTAGATTGTTGAGATTTACTTTTCCTCCAGTGGTAGCTCCACCATTCACCGTCAGATCACCCCGTGCGATGGCATTGGCATTGGAGAGGATGAGGCTGCCATCGTTGACCGTGGTGCCGCCAGTGAAGCTGTTCGACTGCGAGAGTGTGATGCTGCCTGTGCCGTTCTTCACGAGCGCCAAGTGACCCGTGACGATGCCGTTGTAGGTGGTATTGACGTCTTGATTGAGTGTCAGCGTGGAGAGTGTGCAGGAGGTGTTGGTTAGTTCTGCTTTGTCCAGGGAGTTGCCGTTATTGCGGAGTGCACCGATGGTTTGGTTGAAGCCATTCATGTTCAGTCCAGCGTATTCTGCGTTATTGCTGCTGACGAAATGGATGTCCAGAGTGGTGCTTGTCGGCAGGGTGTCGTCTGCGCCCAGATACACCGTGCCACGGACGATCTCGGTAGTGCCTCCCCAAGTATTGGCCCCAGATAAGGTGAGCCCGCCAGTGCCGCTGAGATCTCCAGTAAGGCGCAGATTGAAGTTGCTGCCGCCGTCACTGATGTTGCCGCTGACCAGCAGATTGCCGCCTTCTTGCACGCCGATGCGGGCGCTGGCCGCGCCGAGAATCACATCCCCAGCCCATTCTGCTGTGGCATTCACTGCTGCCTGCAATCCTCCGCGATTGGCATCTGGTGATCCGGGTTGTGTCACGCCATTGCCGCCACTCAGCGTGATTGTTTCGCCTGTGACTACGATCCCGTCTGCGAGTTCGACATGTGCAGCGGTGCCAACAATAGTGCCGCCAGCAGTGGAGCCAAGTGCGGTATTGCTACCAACACGCAGGATGCCGTTCGAGATGGTGGTGAGGCCGCTGTATGTATTGTTGCCATTCACCACCAGTGTCCCAGGGCTGGTCTTGTTTACGGCTCCGGTGTTGGCGGGAGTCGTGGTGCCATCGACATTCAAGCTACGATCTGCAATCACTCCATCAATGGTCAGAACGACGTTGTTGAGCACATCAAAGTATCCCGAACTGCTGCCGCCACCGCTATTGCCAATACCGATGCCGCGATTGGCATCGAGCGTGAAGCTGGACGTCGCACGCAGGTGCCCATTGAGCGCAAAGATCAGCGAATCAACCGTCGGCACCGCCGGGGTGGCGCCCAGATTGGTGTCCTGGCTGACGACGAGGTAACCTGCGCCCGCCGTTAGCGTGCGTCCAGTGTAGGTATTGGTTCCGCTCAGAGTGAGGGTGCCTCCCCCATTCAAAACCAGGTTACTGGCAATCGCATTATCTCCCGCGTTGTTGGCGATGATACCGCTGATGATGCGGTCTCCACTGCCGAAAAAGCTCAATGATCGTGAGGCGGCGGCTGAGTCTGAGAGGTAAACGTTTCCTGCCAGTTCTAGCACGGCACCCCCAGTGAGGTTGGTGGTCAAACCATAGTTGCCTGCACTGGTGAAGTCACCAGTGAACGTCAGACCGTTCGCGCCATTCACGATTGAGCTGGATGCGAGTCGAACGTCATTTGCGATGATATGTGCCGCATCGGTCGCCTGCACACCGCCTCCAGACAACGTCAGCAGTCCAGAGCCAAGCGCTAGATCATCCCCGATGCCGAGTGTGCCTGCGCTGACAGTGACGCCTCCATCCAGGGTGTTGGCGTTGGCGAGGACCAGCGTCCCACCACCGGTCTTGGTCAGCGACGCGGGGGTGCCGCTATCGCTGTTACTGATGATGCCTGAGATCGAAGCGATATTGGCATCTGTCTGAATGGTGCGTGCGCCGCCATTGAGGTCGATGCCATTGATGAAATTTAGCGTATTGGTGGCTGTGAATGCATTCAGGATCAGTGTGCCAGGATTAAAGTCCGCATCCCCCCAAACGATGCCTCCACCAGCACCACCAAAATTCACCACCGCTGGTATGCCCGCAGCGCTGAACCCGGCCGTGGTGCCGATGACGGAGACTTCGCCCGCCGCTGCACCAAGAGAACGATCAAATAAGGCGCTGCTGGACTCGAATACACCGCCGTTGAGCACGAGGGTGGATGCCACTGGGAGTCCAGTCCCATCTGCCGCACGCAGCACCCCTTCATTCACTCGGGTGATGCCTGTATAAGTGTTGGTGCCAGTCAAAATAAGTAACCCTGGGCCGGTCTTGGTGAACGCTGTCGCTGTCGTATTATCCTCAATGGAAGAGGCGATTTCGAGCGCCCCAGCAGCATTGAATTGAGCCACTGTGAATTCGCCGCCAGGGGCTGCCCGCAAAACACCGCCGGTGATGTTTGATGAATTTGCGCCCACGTTGGGTGTGACCAGCAGCATCCCTGAGGATATTGTGTGCGTGCCGCTCAGCGTGACGGTGAACGCACCCGCTGTATTGAAGCGCAATGCATTGATATCGGTGGAGCCATAGGCAACCGGATTGGTGCCGTTGACATCCATCGACCCCGCTGTCGTCCATGTGGCTGTCCCTGTAGGAATCCAGCCGCTAAAAGCGGTGAGTACTCCAGATTGGGCTGCGACGAGATTGGTGCTATTCAGGAAGGCTCCGATCAACAAACCACCGCTCACGTTTCCAGCGCCGCTAGGGGCATTCAAAAGAACAATGCTGCCGCCAACGCCTGGGTTTTGCAGGAAGTTTACGCTGCCAGCGGTGTGGTTGTAAGGGCTTGCGCTGGTGAAAGTGAGCGTGCTGGTGGCTCCCGCATCAGCTAACACGCTGACGGTATTGGCCCCTCCGTTGATGGAGACGCTGGCGAGGTCCTGCGTGTGGGTGCCGCCACTGGCAGCGGTGGACAAGATGAAGGTCCCACCGCCAGTGGCGCTACCCATCGCGAGGTTGGCCGCCGTGTTGATGCGATTCGATACTCCGCTGTTATTCGCGGCGCTGGGGCTGCCGTCCTGCAGCGTGCCGCCATCACTGACAGAGAGGTTTGCTGTATTAAGTAGCCGTCCAGCGGCAGCCGCAACGCTGAGAGTGCCGCTCGTCACAGTCGTCGCTCCGGCATAGCTGCTGGCGGACGTGATCTGCAGCAATCCCTCTCCTGCCTTTGCGATGCCGCCGAGTCCTGTTACCTCCGCTCCTAGGGTGGTCGTTCCGGACATCACATCAAAGGTCCGCATGGCGCTGCCCAGATCGATGATCGGCGTGACTCCACCGCTGCCGCCAGTGGCAATGTTGTTGGTGCCAGTGCCGGTGAAGTCGCCATTCAGGTTCAGCGCTACGCCCGCATTTCCTACGTTCATCGTGATGGTGCGCCCCGTCATGGTGAGGCCTCCCGCACCGATGGTGAGGGCGCTGCGCGGATTGCCTGCGCCATTCGAGCCGCCAATGAGGATGTCTGCACCGCTCAAGATCGCGCTGTTCACATTCCAGCTCGACGGTGTGGTGGTGGTATTGCTGTTGATCACCATCTGCGTGCCACCAGCTAGAGTGAGCGACCCCGTGATGACGATGTGACCCACATTGCCGCTGCTAGCTAAGCCTCCTGCGTTCTGGGTGAAAAAGGCGATGGTTTCATTGGTGCCCCATGCCGTCATGGTGCCACCGTCGAGGGTGATGCCGGAGGTGTCAGCGATCTGATCACTGGTGCTGAGGGTCAAGATGCCGCCTGTGTTGACGATGAGATTGCCATTTACTGCGGTGTTGCTGCCGCTCTTATTGAGCCGCAGTGTCCCTGCATTGATCGTCATATCGCCAGTGAAGGTGTTTGCCTCGGCTCCACTGAGTGTCAGGGTGCCAGTGCCTGTTTTAATGATCGATGCTGTCGTCGCTGCTCCATTGCTGACGGTAACGCTGATGTCCAGATTTGCGCCTCCACCACCAATGTCAAAAGTGCGGTCCACGACTCCTGCGCTGCCGCTGAGTTCGACCACCGTTTCGCCAAGTGGTTCGGCACCATCGCGGCGGATCAGGGAGACTGTCGCGCCCCCTGTGGATACGTCTCCGTTCAGCACTAGCCGACTGCCCTTGGCATTCGCGACGCTGCCGCGCTTCATGTGGATATTGCTGCTCTCCAAATAGAGTCCGCCAGCGCCGACCGTCACAGTCGTCTGAGTGCTGGCGTTGTTTCCGTAGATCGTGAAGCTATTGTCCGGTGTGGCAAGACTTGATCCGCTGGCTTTGTTCATGCCGATGAGGCTGAGGCTGCCTGCGCTGAGTAAAGACGAGCTGTTTCCCACATAGATCGATGCTGGTGTGCCTCCGATGAAACTCAATGCGCCTGTGATCGTCCAGTTTGATCCCGATCCAGAATTAAAAGTGCCGCCTGCTACGCTCAGTGATGCGAGTGTTTGCGTAACACCAGCGGGACCGCCATTCACGCCAGTGCCGTTGAAGACGCTCGATTGATTGACCAAGCTAATGTTGGATGTCGGGGCAATTTGGTTGCTACTGGCTAAGGTCAATACGCCGCCATCTAAAAGCACATCACTAGCCAGTGCTCTTGCTCCACCGGTCTTGGCAAGATGAAGTCGACCAGCGGTCACAGTGACGGTGCCTGAGTTGGTATTGGAGATGCTGCCACTGAGGGTCAACTGTTCCGTGCCCGCTTTCATCCAGCCTGTGCTGCCGCCGAGGATCGCCGAAATGGTTCCCGCCGTATTGGCGGTGAGTGTTGAATTCGACAGTGTCAGCGTCTGCGATCCTGCGAGGGTGTAGCTTCCAGCGCCGGTTGGATCGAAAGTTAAATTGCCCACCGTGATCGGCCCACCAAGGGTGACGGTTCCGGCGGTGCCGATCCCCGCACCAAACACTGCATGACTGCCATCGACCCATGACTGATTGTCCAGGGCAAGCGATTGATTTAGCCAGTTCGGTTGACCTGCCGTCCAAGTTCCCGTGCCGTCCTGTGCGGCAACGGTTCCGGCATCTGCATCCCATACCAGGATGTCGGCTCGGGTGACTTGAAAAGGGGCGGCTAATGCACAGGCGGTGAGAATGCCCAATGGCAGGAGGGCGGAGGAGCGAATGCGACTAAGGAACATCAAAGGTGGGGCTAGAATGGTGGTGAATCATGCCAGTGCACGCAAACGTGCGTGAAACAGTGTCAGTTCTGGAGACATAGCATAACGTTTTGGGTTGTGCAGGCGTTTCGTTGTGTCATGCCGCCATTGCATCGAGGCAATTGGTAGGGGTAAGAGAATTTCGCTTCCCCTTTGCGATTTGAACGCTCAACATCGGCGGCGATGCATGACCTCGAAAATCCTTACATCGTCACTGAAGCCAATATCAAAGCACCGCCTCAGCATTGGCTGGAACGCTTGCGTTATCTTGGTCCGGGCCTGATCTTGACCGCGTCAATTGTGGGCAGTGGTGAGTTAATCATGACTACCATCCTTGGTGCCAAGGCGGGCTTTGTCTGCTTCTGGGTCATCATCGTGAGCTGTCTGGTGAAAGTCGCAGTGCAGGTCGAGTTTGGCAAAAATGCTATCTATACTGGGCAATCCACCATGGCTGCGCTAAACGGTTTGCCGGGTCCACGCTTTGGGAAAGCGAATTGGTCTATTTGGCTTTGGCTTATACTTATGCTGCCAAAGATGCTGCAGGTGGGCGGAATTGTGGGCGCGGTAGCGATGCTGATCAATATCGTGCATCCTTCGTTTAGCATCCAATCCATGGTATGGCCGGTGGCGATTTCGGCGGCGCTGATCGTTCGCGGTGGCGGCTATAAGCTGATTGAGCGCGTGTGCTTGACATTGATCGCACTCTTCACGGTGTTCAGTATCGCCTCGCTGATCTCTGTGCAGTTCACGCCTTATGCAATCTCATGGGATCAATTTTCAAGCGGTCTGACCTTCCACCTTCCAGTGGGTGTCACGGCAGTGGCTTTGGGTGCCTTTGGGATCACTGGCATTGGTGGGGATGAAATCATGGCCTACAATTATTGGCTCATTGAGAAAGGCTACGCTGCTTACTCTGGGCCGCGCCACGAGACCGATGAATGGAGGGCGAGGGCGAAGGGTTGGATTCGTGTGATGCAATTGGATGCCTTGGTTTCAATGGCGGTTTACACTCTGGTGACGGTAGTGTTTTACCTGCTCGGTGCAGCCATCCTTCACGGCAGCAGCGCGGTGCCAGAGCAGGATGGTCAATTGATCAGCTCGCTTTCCTTGATGTACACGGAGTCTCTTGGCAGTTGGGCCAGCGGGGTGTTTTTGGCGGGTGCGTTCGTGGTGCTGTATTCGACGGTGCTCGCTGGGCTGGGGGCGTGGACACGCATGTTTTCGGATGCGTTTGGCCAGATTGGATTGCTGGACTTTCAAAACAGCCGCCAGCGTCATCGCCTAATCGCGATTCTTGCTTTCATCATCCCCCTGCTGTGGGCCATCTGCTACCTTTATTACAAGAACCCGGCCTTCATGGTGATCGTTGGTGGACTGGTGACGGTGGTCATCCTGTTTATCGTGGCCTTTGCGGCAGCGTGGTTTCGCTATCGGGAGTTGCCGAAGTATCTGAAGCCTGGACGACTCTACGATGCGTGGCTGTGGGCCAGTATCCTCGCCATTGGTGGGGTGGGATACTGGGCACTGAAGACGGCAGTGGAGACGACCTTCTTCAAATAACGCCGATCCTTGCCGCCAAGACACTGAGGTCATGCGGATTGGCCGGGATGACCCCGTGCTCCGTGATGAGTGCGGTGACGAGCGGGGCTGGGGTGACGTCAAAGGCGTCATTGCGTGCCGTGGTGCCTTCGGGCGCGATCAGGACTTCCTCGCGATTCCCCTCTGCGTTGAGGCCTGGCACATGCGTTACCTCGCGCCCGCTGCGCTGCTCAATGGGAATGTCGCGCACACCGTCGGTGAGTGTCCAGTCGATGGTGCTGGAAGGCAGTGCGACATAGAACGGCACTCCGTGTGCCTTTGCTGCCAGCGCCTTCATGTAGGTGCCGATTTTGTTGGCGACATCGCCGTGAGCGGTGACGCGATCAGCGCCGACGATGCACACATCGACAAGTCCACGCTGCAAAAGGTGGCCTGCGGAGTTGTCGGCAATCAAGGTGTGTGGGATGCCTTGCTCATTCAGTTCCCAGCAGGTCAATGAGGCACCTTGACCGCGTGGGCGTGTTTCACTGACCCAGACATGGAGCTTGATGCCGGCATCATGAGCATGGTAGATCGGCGAGATCGCAGTGCCCCAATCCACACAGGCCAACCAGCCAGCGTTGCAGTGGGTCATGATATGGAGCGGTGCGGAGGGGTCGGTCTTTGCCGCATGAATTTGTCGCAGCACCTCCATCCCATGTTTGCCGAGGGTTTCGTTGGTGTGCACATCCAGATCATTGATGGCGACCGCTTCCTGCCATGCGGCATCGGCGCGTGAATCGGCATCGAGAGGTTCCACGAAGGAGCGCACGCGATCCAACGCCCAGCGGAGATTGACCGCAGTGGGTCGCGTGGCAAGAAGCATCTCGTAGGCTGTGGCGAGCGCTGCATCATCGGCACCATTCCGCAGAGCTAGCGCATACCCAAAGGCCGCAGTCGCACCGATCAGAGGTGCTCCTCGCACTCGCATGACTTGGATGGCTTCCGCTGCGTCTTCCACAGTGTTCAGGTCACGCCATTCGATGTGGTGAGGGAGCAGAGTCTGATCCAGGATGCGCACGGTGCGGGTTTCTGGGTCGGACTCGATGGCGCGATGTGGGGTGCCTTGGATCTTCATGGGGAATGAGAAATTTGTGAAACTAGCTCTAGCTCAGCAGGACAATTGTCAAGACACTAAGCCTGCCGTGGGGTGAGGTTGGAGACAGATCGAATCTCTACGGTCGTTAAAGCTCCATCGCCATGATGATCCGAATCCTCCTCGCCCTCGTCACTCTCTCCTTACCGCTCGCTGCTGCTCAGCCTAACATTCTGCTGATCGTCACCGATGATCAAGGCTACGGTGATTTCTCCATCAACGGCAATGAGCATCTCCAGACGCCGAATATCGATAAACTGGGGCGTGAGAGCGTTCGCTTTGATCGCTTCTATGTAAACTCGTTCTGCGCGCCGACTCGGGCCGCCCTGATGACGGGGCGGTGGCCGCTCCGCACTGGTTGTCACGGCGTTACGCACAATCGCGAGGCCATGCGTCCATCCGAGGTGACGATGGCGGAGGCCCTCCAAGCAGGTGGCTATCGCACCGCATGCATTGGCAAGTGGCACAATGGGGAGCAGTACCCTTTTACTCCCCCGGGTCAGGGATTTGATGTGTTCTTTGGCTTCCACAATGGTCATTGGAACAATTACTTTGATCCTGTCCTATTACGCGGTACCCAGCATGAACAAACCAAGGGTTACATCTCCGACGTGCTCACAAACGAAGCGATGAAATTCATCGATGCCAGCAAGCAGCAGCCTTTCCTTTGCTATCTCGCCTACAACGCACCGCACTCGCCCTATCAAGTGCCGGACAAATACTTCGACAAATTTAAGGCAAAGGGTTTCGAGGACAGCGTCGCGGCCTTTTACGGCATGTGCGAAAACCTTGATGACAATGTGGGTCGCCTCCTTGCTCATCTCGATGAACTCGGGATCGCAGACAATACCATCGTACTCTTCCTCACTGACAACGGTGGAACTGCTGGGGTGAAAATCTACAACGCAGGAATGCGAGGTGGCAAAACCAGCGTGCATGAGGGTGGCACCAGAGTGCCGCTCTTTATGCGTTGGCCTGCGGCGAAATGGCCGGCCCATGTCGCGGCTCCAATCGTCTCTCACATCGATCTGTTTCCGACGCTGATGGATCTGTGTGGGGTTACGCCGCCCAAGGGGCCAACCCTTGATGGGGTAAGCCTGCGCCCGTTGCTCGAAGGAAAGGCGGACTCCTGGACTGCGAGGACTCTCTTCACCCACAATCCGATCGATGAGACCAATAAATTCCCTGGAGCTGTGCGGACACAGAAGTTCCGGCTTGTTCGCGAAATCAAAGGCAAGAGTGGCGGCTCATCGGCGGTGAACAATGATCGCGGTGCGACGCCATGGCAGCTATATGACATGGAGGTCGATGCCGGTGAGAAGACTGACATCGCGAAAGAGCATCCAGATGTCGTGAAGGATCTATCCGCCCGATACGATGCCTGGTTTGCGGACATCTCCAGCGAGGGGTTGCAGCGCTTCCCCATCCCCGTCGGATACGAGCGGGAGAATCCAGTGGAGATTCACGCTCCGCAGGCATTTTTCAGTGGTGCGATGACATTCGCTTCAGGTCCAGGATTTGCTAACGACTGGCTCACTGGGTGGACGGATGTGGAGGGCAAGCTTTGGTTTGATCTCGATGTCGTTCAGGCAGGCAAATACGAAGTAGAAATT
>CAZCAL010000028.1:17343-18321 GCA_964496625.1 uncultured Verrucomicrobiaceae bacterium
ATTGTCCAACCGAAGATGCGGGCTCCAAAGTGCGTGTGGTTGCTGGAGATCGGGTCCTGGAAGCCACCGTCGCCGCCGCACCCATCAAAGACATCCCTCTCCCTCATCGTGATGAGGCGGGTAAGGCGCGCTACAAAAATCGTGAGTGGAGCGTCCTGAAATTTGGAACGCTTGATCTACCGAAGGGCGCGATCACCCTCTCGCTGGAGGTCGTATCCAAGGCCGGTGCTGAGGTGATGGACTTTAAGCACCTGCAACTCAAGAGGCTTCCATGAGACTGCCTCTGCTCCTTCTTGCAACTTCTGCTTGTGCCGCCGCCGAGCCTAGTGACTGGCCGATGTGGAGGCATGATGCGATGCGTTCTGGTTACTCAGAGACTGCCCTGCCGACTGAGTTGAAGCTGCAATGGACGCGAGACCTGGGGAAGCCTGACCCTGCCTTTGATTATCACTTCCGTCTTTGTGCCGACCAGACCTATGAGCCCGTATCGGCAGAGGGATTGATCTTCGTTCCATCGAATATCACTGACTCGATGACTGCGTATGATCTGATCACAGGAGAGGAAAAATGGCACTACACCACGGAAGGGCCGGTGCGGTTTGCGCCAGTCTTTGAGAGCGGGCAACTATTCTTCGGATCTGACGACGGTTACCTTTATTGTGTCGATGCTGAGACGGGGGCGCTGCGCTGGAAGACGCGCGGGGCGCCGGAGAATCGAGCAGACTATCGGATGCTGGTGAATAGCCGCATGTGTTCACGCTGGCCCGTGCGAGGTGGACCGGTTTTGCAAGATGGCACCGTCTTTTTTGGTTGCGGCCTGTGGCCTGCGGAGGGCATTTGGGCGGTAGCAGTCGATGCAGCGACAGGTGCTGTGAAGTGGCGTAATGGTGAGATTGCGCAGATCGATGACGGCATCGATGAGCATGGCCGGATGGCGGATCTCGGGCTGCCACCCCATGGCTACATGGCCATCGTGGG
>CAZCAL010000029.1:0-12917 GCA_964496625.1 uncultured Verrucomicrobiaceae bacterium
CATGTCCTTCGGCTCGTCCGTCACCCCGACGTAGTTACCCAGGGACTTGCTCATCTTCTTCACACCGTCCAGACCTTCCAGCAGAGGTAGCGTCATGCACACCTGAGGCTCTTGGCCTTCCTCCTTCTGAAGATCACGACCCACCAGGATGTTAAAAAGCTGATCGCTGCCGCCGATTTCCACGTCCGACCTCACCACGACAGAGTCCCAGCCTTGCATGATCGGATACTGGATCTCATGCAATCGAACCTCTTGCCCCTGCGACACACGATTCTTGAAGTCTTCACGCTGGAGCATCTGCTGCAAGGTCACCCGTGCATTCAGACGGATCACCTCCATGAACGGCATGTCTTTGAACCAACTCCCGTTGAACACAACCTCGGTTTTTTCTCGATCCAGCACCAAAAAAGCCTGCTCTGTGTAGGTGCGTGCGTTGACGAGCACGTCGTCGTAGGTCAAGGGAGGCCGCGTCGTGGACCGCCCACTTGGATCGCCAATCATTGCAGTAAAGTCACCGATGATCAGCACGATGTGGTGCCCCAATTCCTGAAACTGCCGCAGCTTTCGCAGCCCTACTGCGTGGCCTAAATGGATGTCCGGCGAAGTCGGATCAACACCCATTTTGACGCGGAGCGGCTTCCCACGGGCGAGCTTCATGGCCAATTCTTTCTCGCTGTGGATGGTGACGGTGCCTCGGGTGAGGATTTGGAGCTGTTCGTTGACGGGGAGCATGATTGGAAAATGAGGGCGGTATTCATTGCACCGATCCGGCAACCTGTCAGGGGCATTTTTCCCATGAAACCGCCCCGTCCATGACGTAACCCTGCCTTATGATCCGAACGCTCCTGCTTTCCCTCGGCCTCGCGCTTACCCTCACCGGCTCCAACCACGCCCAGGATGTCTCGGCGCGAGACCTCCTGAACGAAGGCATTCAAGATTTTTTCGATGCTAAAATTAAGGAATCAGTGGCCGCGTTTGACCTTCTGATCAAAGCCTCGCAGGAGATCAAACCCCAGCTATGGCAAAGGGGCTTGTCTCTCTACTACGCCGAAAAATATAAGGAAGGCCGCGAACAGTTTGAAGTCCACCAGACGGTGAATCCCAATGATGTCGAAAATGCCGCCTGGCACTTCATCTGCGTGGCCCGGCTCGAAGGCGTCGAAGCCGCACGGAAAGCACTAATCCCGATCAAGGGGGACGCGCGTGTGCCGATGAAAGAGGTGCATGATCTGTTTGCGGGAACTGGCACTGTCGATGCCATCATGAAAGCCGCTGAAGCAGGCGACGAAGGACCTCAAAAGCGCAATCAACTCTGCTATGCGCATCTTTACCTGGGTCTTTACTTCGAGGCACTGGGCGATAACGACAAAGCCAAGGAGCACATCCTCAAAGCCGCCGTTGACTACAAAATGGATCACTACATGGGCCGCTGTGCCCAAGTCCACGCGAAGCTCCGCGGCTGGGAGTAAAGCCCTGCCTCTCTCTACTTCACCGGGACAAATTTCTGAACCCTCGCGCCTGTGCCTTCGGCCACATAAACACTGCCGTCGGGTGCGACGGCGATGTCGTGGCCCATCTGAAATTGACCCGGCCCTTTGCCGCTGCCCCCAAAAGTATCCAGAACTTGGCCACTTGTATCGAGCTGCACCGCCTTGCCACGCTGTGATACACGCACAGACGGGTCGCCCCCATCGATCAGAAAAACTTGATCACCCGGCCCCACGTCCACACCGTAGGGCCGCCCAATCTGTGGCCCCTTCCACTGCGCGATAAATCCCCCAGTCGGGTCAAAAACTTGGATGCGCGAGTTCGTGCGGTCGCACACATAGACCCGACCTTTGGAATCGAGAGCAACACCATGCACCAAATTAAACTGGCCCGGCTCGGTCCCCTTCGTTCCCCACTCAAATTCAAACTTCCCCGTCGCACTGAACTTCATCACTCGGGTATTCTTGTAGCCATCGCTCACATAAAAAGAGCCATCGTTGAGCACCGCCACATCGGAAGGCAGATTGAAGTGCGCTGTGTCCGTGCCAGGCTTTTCTCGCTCGCCAAGAGTCAGCAAAAGCTTCCCGTCGGGTGTAAATTTGAAGACTTGATGCAAGGCCACATCCGTGAGCCACACATTGTCTTCGCGATCAATCGTCAGACCATGTGGCATGATGAAAAGGTCCTCGCCCCAAGTCTCCAGGAGCTTGCCCGTATCACCATCGATCACGCTGATCGTTGGCTTCGCTATTGGATCCGTCGGAAACGGGTTCGACCATTGCCTGCCACTGCGATGAAAGACAAACACGCGATTGTGCGAATCCACCGCCACGCCTGCGCACAACCCCAGAACATGATCTTTGGGGAGTTCCGGCCAAGCTGGGACGACTCGGTGCATAGGCTCGCCAGCCTGCAGTTGCATCGCCGCACAGAGGCAGAACAGCGCCCTCACGCCAGGATCTCCCGCACGACATTGCCGCCCTGAAGTCCCGTCAATCGAATGCGCCGACCTCCTTGCGTCACTGCAAGGTTTTCATGATCCAGACCCAGCAAGGACAAGATCGTCGCATGCAGATCTCGGAAGTGCACCTTTCCTTCCGCACAATCCGCACCTGTTTCAGTCGTCCGTCCGTGAGTAAATCCAGCCTTCACTCCCCCGCCAGCCAACCAAAAGGTAAATGCCCGATGATTGTGGCCCGTTTGATCTTTGCCATCCCCTGGAGTCAGCCCTGGGCGCCCAAATTCACCACCCCAGATCACCAAGGTATCCTCCAGAAGTCCACGCTGATCTAAATCATCCAAAAGCGCAGCGATCGGAGCATCCGTGGAGGCACAGTTCGCATGCAAATCCCGGCGATGATCCGTGTGCTGATCCCAGCTGCCGTGGTTCAATTCGATGAATCTGACCCCTGCTTCACAAAAGCGGCGAGCAAGCAAACATTGGCGACCAAAGTCTGAGGGCTTGCAGGTGCCAGCCTCATAGCTTTTGCCCACTTGATAGCGCTCCAGCGTCGCCGCAGATTCACGACTGAGATCCATCAACTCGGGTGCCGCCGTCTGCATGCGGAAACCCAGTTCCATCGTCCGAATGACGCCTTCCAACTGCGGATCATCCTGACGGCTTGCCAAGTGATCCCTGTTCATCGTCTGGATGAGGTCAAGCTGCCGCCGCTTCACCGCCAGAGGCAGATGATCGCCCCGCACGTCCGCCAGCATGGCATTGCGCATGTCTTCGCCATTCACCCCGATGGGCGTTCCACCGAAAACTGGTGGCAAGCAAGCTGCGGAGTATTCGGCGGGCTTCGCCGTATTCAAGCTAATGAATCCAGGCAAGTTTTGATTCTCTGTGCCCAAACCATACGCTACCCAAGCACCCATGCTGGGACAAGGCCGCAAGCGATCGCCCGTATGCAATTGCAGCATCGACTGCGCGTGAATGCTGGTGTCTGCATACATCGCGTTTAGCACACAGAGCTTGTCCGCGTGACGGGCGATGTTCGGCAAAAGATCCGACACCCACAGGCCACTCTGGCCACGCCGCTTGAAATCCACCACGGAGCCTGGGTGCGGTTTTTTTCCGACCTGGGGCTTGTAGTCAAAAGTGTCAAGCTGTGCCGGACCGCCGCTCATGTTCAGAAAGATCACCCGCTGTGCCCGTGCCCGCCCTGAAGATGGTCGAGCTGATAAGTCGGCACCTGTCACATTCGCCAAACCGGACAATGCTAAATAGCCAAAACCGCAGGAAGCGGTCTGGAGGATGTCGCGACGGGTCAGAGGTTTCATCATAAGGCAAGTCAAATACGTGCCACCCCCAGCCGATCAATCACTTGCAGCTCAGTTCAGCGCGCAAGTTTTTTGGGAGCTAGGCCACCACCAAGTCATAGAAATAGCGAACCAATCGGCCAGCATCCCCGATTCAAGTTGGCCAGATGATGACAGAGGGACCTCTGATGGAAATCGAATTCCCCTCTTAACGCTTTTTTGACGCTCCAGGCGCAGCCTTTAACTCACACTCCGAGGTCGAAAGGCGACAATGGGTTGTTATGACAACCGACCTCCTATCCATCGGTGCCACCATCGCCTCATTCGGTCTCAGCACATCTTACCTCCGCCGTCGCCAGAAACTCTAAATCACTCACCAACATGGAATCAATCGTCATCGGGCTGATCGCTGGTGCCCTCTTTACCTATCTCTTCGTGGCTATGATCAAGCCCGAGAAGTTCTAATCTCAGATCCATATTTTTATGTCTCAGCAAGCTCCGTCTCTCATTAGCTGGAAGATCATCTCGGCTGCGAGCGGCGAGTCGTTCAAGAAGCTCGACCCGCGACGTATGATCAGAAACCCGGTCATGTTTGTGACAGAGATCGGAGCGGCACTCACGACCATTTCGATCCTCACCGCCAGCACGGATCACGGATTCATCGCCCAACTCGCGATCTGGCTATGGTTCACCGTGCTGTTCGCTAACTTTGCGGAGGCTGTCGCCGAAGGCCGTGGCAAAGCGCAGGCCGCAAGCCTGCGCGCTGCCCGAAAAGACACCGTCGCACGTCGCTTAAAGGAAGGTGTGGAGACTATCGTGCCTGCCACAACATTAGAGAAAGGCGACCTCGTAGTCTGCGAAACCGGAGACGTAATTCCTGCCGACGGCGAGGTGGTGGAGGGCATCGCAAGTGTGGATGAAGCCGCCATCACAGGTGAATCCGCGCCCGTCATCCGCGAGAGTGGTGGCGACCGAAGTGCCGTCACGGGTGGCACACGGGTCCTTAGCGACCGAATTGTTATCAGCATCACTTCAGACAAGGGAAAAACCTTCATCGACCGCATGATTGCGATGGTCGAAGGAGCCTCCCGTCAGAAAACTCCGAATGAGATCGCACTCACGATTTTGTTGTCAGCACTGACTTTGATCTTCCTGCTTGTGGTTGTCACTTTGAAGCCGTTCGGCATCTACTCTGGTGTCGAGTTCTCCACGCCAGTGCTGATCGCCCTGCTCGTCTGTTTGATTCCCACTACCATCGGCGGCCTGCTCAGCGCCATCGGCATCAGCGGCATCGACCGCCTCATCCGCCGCAATGTCATGGCCACAAGTGGTCGCGCTGTCGAAGCTGCAGGCGATATCGACGTGCTCCTCCTCGACAAAACAGGCACCATCACGATCGGGAACCGTATGGCCTCTGACTTTCGTCCTGCGCCCGGATTCACCGAGCTGCAACTCGCCGACGCGGCTCAGCTTGCCTCGCTCGCCGATGAAACGCCCGAAGGCCGTAGCATCGTGGTGTTGGCGAAAGAAAAGTTCAACCTCCGCGGGCGCGAAGTTGCCGCACCGCACGCCACCTTCATCCCCTTCACCGCACAGACGCGCATGAGCGGGGTCAACTTTGACGGTCGCAGCATCCGCAAGGGAGCGGCGGATTCGATCAAAGCCCACGTTGAAGGACTCGGCGGTATTTATCCACCGGAGGTGACCAAGCTTGTCGAAAGTGCCTCCCGTGCTGGTCGCACACCGCTAGTGGTGTGCGAGGTCAATAAGGTGCTCGGTGTCGTCGAGCTCAAAGACGTCGTCAAGGGCGGCATCAAGGAGCGCTTCGCCCAGCTTCGAAAAATGGGCATCCGCACTGTCATGATCACGGGTGACAATCCCATGACTGCCGCCGCCATCGCCGCAGAAGCCGGGGTCGATGACTTCATGGCCCAGGCTACACCCGAAGATAAGCTGAAGCGCATCCGCAGTGAACAAGCAGCTGGCCATCTCGTCGCCATGACCGGAGACGGCACCAACGATGCCCCGGCACTCGCTCAAGCCGATGTTGGTGTCGCCATGAACACTGGAACTCAGGCTGCGCGTGAAGCAGGCAACATGGTCGATCTCGACAGTAATCCGACCAAACTCATGGAGGTGGTCGAGATCGGCAAGCAGCTCATCATGACGAGGGGTGCCTTGACCACCTTTAGCCTCGCGAATGATCTGGCCAAATACTTCGCCATTCTCCCCGCCATGTTCGCAGTGCTCTTCGCCACGGAAAGCAGCGGCAAAAGTCCGCTGGAGGCACTGAATGTGATGGCGCTACACTCGCCACAGTCGGCCATCCTCAGCGCAGTGATCTTCAACGCGCTGATCATCGTTGCGCTGATTCCCCTAGCCTTGCGCGGCATCGCCTACCAGGCATCGAATGCGGCCGCCGTCTTGCGGCGCAATCTCTTCATCTTTGGTCTGGGCGGCATCATTGCGCCGTTCATCGGCATCAAGCTGATCGATATGACGCTCACGGTCATGCACCTCGTTTAACCCCTCACCTGATTCACCCCATGCTCTATGTATTTCTCGGACTCGCCACGTTTGGTCTGCTGATTTGGCTGACCTATGGAATTAAAAATTAATCGCACCTTATGAACGCACTGCTCTTTATTGCACTCATGGTTTGCAGCACAACGTTGCTGTCCTGGCCTTTGGGAAAATACATGAAGTGGGCCATGGACCCACCTGAGGCGAATCACAGACTCTCTAACTGGAAAAATCGAGTATTCAAATTCATTGGCGGAAAGTGCCTCGGTGAGGAGCAGCACTGGCACCAATACCTCGTCTCCATGCTGGTATTCAATATCGGCATGTTTTTGGTCAGCTTTGGCACCATGGCCTTGCAGCACCACCTGCCGTTGAATCCCGATGGACAAGGAGCAGTTGAGGCCAGCCTCGTGTTCAACACTGCGGCATCGTTTACCACGAACACAAACCTCCAGCACTACTCTGGGGAGACAACCTTCAGCTACTTCTCACAACTCGGCGCACTGATGTGGTTGCAATTCGTCTCGGCCGCTACGGGCATATCCGCACTCACAGCCCTTGCACGCGGGCTGGCGGGACGTAAAACGATGGGGAATTTCTTTCTCGATCTGCAAAGGGCGTGCTTTCTTGTGTTATTGCCAATGGCAATGGTGATCGCGTCGTTGATGGTTCTGAGTGGCGTGCCCATGACCCTTGAGGGTGCAGTAAAGGCCACCACTGTTGAGGGCATGCAGCAAATCATCGCCCGTGGTCCTGTGGCAGCATTTCTGACGATCAAACAACTCGGCACCAATGGCGGCGGATTCTTTGGCCCCAACTGCACCCATCCCTTCGAGAACCCAACCTTCTGGACCAACGTCCTTTCCACCGTTTCCATCCTCATGATCCCAATGGCCTGCGTATGGATGTTTGGCCGTATCATAGGCCGACTGCGCCACGCCTCCGTCATCTTCACTGTAATGATGGTTTTTCTTCTGGCGAAGGTCGTTGGTGCAGCGTGGTTTGAGCAGGCTCCCACTCAAGCTTTCGCTGACCTCCCCATTGAGCAAATATCGGGCAATCTGGAGGGCAAAGAGATGCGCTTTGGAGCGGCAGCCGGTTCCTTTTGGGCGGTCGCGACGACTTCCACCAGCAACGGATCTGTCAATGCCATGCACGACAGCCTCAACCCTCTGACAGGCCTGATGCCGATGATCGGCATGTGGTTGAATACCACCTTCGGAGGTGTCGGCGTGGGAATGATCAATATGTTCATCTATATCATCCTTGCTGTGTTTGTGGCAGGCATGATGGTAGGCCGCACGCCGGAATATTTGGGTCGGAGAATTGAAGCACGTGAAGTCAAATTGGCGGCGGCAGCCCTGCTGGCACATCCGATTCTGATTCTGCTTGGGACCGCAATATTTGCGGTCACTCCTTGGGGAAAAGATGCCCTGAACAACACTGGCCCGCATGGCTTCAGCGAAATCCTTTATGAGTTTAGCTCGGCGGCGGCCAATAATGGTTCGGGTTTTGAAGGACTAAATGACAACACGGTGCCCTGGAACATCGCCACGGGCATTGTCATGCTACTCGGGCGCTTCATTCCCATCATTCTTCCCCTGGCCATTGCCAGCTCGATCGCAACCAAACGGACGATGGGGAAATCGCCGGGAACACTCGAAACCGAGAGCGGCACCTTTGGCTTCATGCTCTTTGCCACCATTGTCTTCGTCGGCGCACTCACCTTCCTTCCCACCGCTATGCTGGGTCCTATCGCAGAGCACTTCCTCTACATGAAATAATTTCCCAAAGCCTCATCGCATGAAATCCATTATTGCTAGCATTCGAATCGTGATTGCAACCCTGCTGATTTGTGTCGGCATCTATACGTCAGTCATCTTAGCCTTCGCCAACTTGGTCTCTCCCGACACTGCAGACGGCTCCTTGATCAGAAACGGGAGGGGGCAAACCATTGGCAGCCGTCTCATTGCCCAGCAGTTCACCCAGCCCGGGTACTTCTGGTCACGACCCTCTGCGGTGGGGTATAACGCCGCGGGTGCGGGGGGAAGCAACAAATCACCCACCAGTCCAGACCTAACGGAGAGGGCGAGCAAACTGGTCACCCGCTATAGTGCCACAAGAGAAAATCCGCTCCCTGCGGAACTGGCAGCAACATCGGGAAGTGGACTCGACCCACACATCACCGCATACGCAGCCCGGTATCAGGCGAAACGCGTCGCTGTGGCGCGGGGTCTCGATCCAGCAAAGGTTGAAGCGCTAATCACGGATCACACTTTTGCTCCAGGTGGCATCCTCATGGCTGACCAACTTGTCAATGTGCTCGAACTCAATCTGGCGCTCGATGCACTGCACTAATACGGCGTGGACGAAAAAGACAAGCGGCAGTCCTCTCAGACCCGTGTTAATAATATGCGCGTCAAATGCGGCAATTAGCCCCTTCCAACAATGAACGACGACAACCGCCCCGACCCGGATGCATTGCTCGCGCAGATGCAGCAGGAAGAAGCGGCGTCGAAGTCCGGTAAACTCCACATCTTCCTCGGCATGTGCCCAGGAGTCGGCAAGACGTTTGCGATGCTACAAACTGCACACCAGCGTGTCAGTGAAGGCGTGGATGTCCTCGTCGGGGTTGTCGAGACCCACGGGAGAAATGAAACCGCTTCGCTGCTCGAAGGCATGCGGATTTTGCCCCGCAAACAGCTTCAATATCGCGCCACCACACTGGAAGAGTTCGACATCGACGCAGTGCTTCTCCAGCGACCAGCGCTCGTGCTCGTCGATGAACTCGCGCACTCCAATGCGCCGGGATCCCGACATGCCAAGCGCTATCAGGACGTCCTCGAAATCATCGACGCAGGCATCGATGTGTATACCACCCTCAACGTTCAGCACATTGACAGCCAGGTGGACATCGTGCGGCAGATCAGCGGCATTGCGATCCAGGAAACGGTACCTGACTCCATCCTCGACCACGCACATGAAATCCAGCTCATCGACCTCAGCGTTGAAAAGTTGCTAGAGCGCATGGGCGAGGGGAAAGTGTATCTCGGCGAGCGTGCGGAACACGCGGTGTCAAATTTCTTCAAGGAGGGCAATCTCACAGCGCTTCGCGAGTTGGCACTACGCTTCACCGCAGAGCAGGTGGATCGCGATCTCGAAGACATACGCCGTTCCAGACGAGTCAGCAGTCCCTGGAAGACCAATGCGCGGCTCATGGTCGGCGTAGGCCCCAGCCCGTACGCGGAAAGCCTGATTCGCTGGACACGGCGTGCAGCCACAAGGCTCAATTGTCCCTGGATCGTGGTCTGGGTTGAAGGGCTGCGAGAGCTGAAATCCATCGAGCAGGAGCGGCTCACACGATCACTCGGCCTAGCCCGCAAACTCGGCGGCGAAGTCGTCTCAGTGACGGGGGAAAACGTCTCCGAGGCACTGCTGCAAGTTGCCCGCGAGCGGAACGTCTCCCAGATCGTCGTCGGCAAACCAGACAAACCCTCGTGGTGGCGTAGATCCCTCGCCGATCACCTCATCCTTCGCAGTGGAGACATCGACGTGTGCGTCATACGCCCACTGTTAGCAGCAGGCAAAACGCGCGCCACAGTCGTGCGCGAAGCAGCACCCACACCGGCCCTTGGCGAGCCCATCTGGGTGCTCGTTACCGTTTTCACCATCGCCAGCCTTTGCTGGGGCATCGTGCCCTATACGGGATACATGTTTGTCGCGCTGGTGTTTTTGCTCGCTGTCGTGCTTGCTGCGCTCCGCTTGAGTCGTGGTCCGGTACTCGTGATGGCCGCGCTCAGCGCCCTGTGCTGGAACTTTTTCTTCATTCCTCCTCAGTTCACCTTTTACATTAACAAGCCCGAGGACTGGATCATGTTCGGCCTCTTTTTCATCGTTGCACTCAGCATGGGCAGCCTCACCAGCCGACTGCGCATGCGCGAAGCCGCCGAACGCCGGCGCGCGCGTCAGACCGATGCTCTCTTGCGTGTTACGCAGAGCGCAGCCCTGGCCGCTGAACCCCAAAAAGGTCTCGCCGAGGCGCTGCGCATCATCAACGATCTGCTTCATGCAAGCACGTCACTCGTCGTGCGTGCCGATGACCGCACAATGCCCGAGTCTGCACACCAGGCCAGCACCTTCCAACCAAGCCCCAAAGAATGGGGAGTAGTGGCGTGGGCGTATGCCAACAAGCAGTGTGCGGGACGCCACACGGAAACGCTGCCAGAGTCTACCGCCACCTGGTTTCCACTGCAAACTGCCACCTCTCTCATCGGCGTACTTGGGGTGCGGCTTGAACGAGACACGCGTCTAGATTTCGCCACACGGCAGTTGATCGAGGCCTTTGCGCTACAGCTTGCCCTTGTACTGGAGAAGGAACACTTCATCCAGGCTGTCAGCGATGCCAAGGTGCTCTTCCAGTCCGAAAAACTGCGCCAAACGCTTCTCGACAGTGTCTCGCACGAGTTGAAAACACCCATCGCCGTCATCACTGCCGCGCTCGACGGCATGAACGGCCAGCAAAGCCCCTACCTCACCGAAATCACCACCGCCACGCAGCGCCTCCAGCGCGTGGTGGACGGCCTACTGCAAATGACAAGGCTAGAATCTGACGTGCTCAAGCCCTGCCTGGACTGGTGCGACCTGCGCGATATCATTTCGGATGCCCGCCATGCCGTTGGTGAGAATTTGAGTTCGCATCCCGTGGATGTCTCGATTCCTGATGAGCTTACATTCGTTAAAGTCGACCACACGCTTCTCGCGCAAGCTCTGGCCAACATTCTACACAATGCCGCCATCTACACGCCCGCGGATACCGCCATTGACGTCAGTGTTACCCGGCATGGTCATCACTTGCGATTGACCATCCGTGATCACGGCCCGGGACTGCCGCCTGGTGCCGAGCGCCGTGTGTTCGAAAAGTTTTATCGCTCCCAGGGCTCACCCGCAGGCGGCACCGGACTTGGCCTCGCCATTGCACGCGGATTTATTCAAGCTCATCACGGCGAAATCACTGCGCGGAATCATCCCGACGGAGGGGCTGAGTTTGTCATTGATTTGCAGCACATAGCCTCTTTCATTCCACCCGCTGACCATCCATCCGATCCATGAACGCCCTCATCATCGACGATGAAATTCAGATCCGCCGCCTGCTACGAATGGCGCTGGAGTCCAAGGGGTACACCGTGAGGGAGGCTACAAATGGCCAGTGCGGCCTGCAAGATGCTGTCTTCCATAAGCCCGACGTTATCCTCCTCGATCTCGGCCTGCCAGACATGGACGGCGTCGAGGTGCTGAAACGGTTGCGAGAATGGAGCAGCGTCCCGGTGCTGATCCTCACCGTGCGCGACCACGAAGCCATCAAGCTTGCCGCCTTCGATGCTGGAGCCGATGATTACGTTACCAAGCCCTTCAGTACGGCGGAGCTCATAGCACGGCTCACTGCCATCCAGCGCCGCCTGGGAGTCAATGACTCCACTAATCTGCAAGTCGGCTCACTAACGCTCGACCCCGTGTATCATGAAGCTACGCTGGACGGGCGTGCACTCAAACTCACGCCAACGGAGTACGCTCTCCTTTCCCAACTCGTACGTCACGCGGGAAAAGTGGTCACTTTAAAGCATCTCCTCCGAGCCGTGTGGGGGCCGCAGGCAGAAGATCAGAGCCACTACCTCCGCGTGTATGCCAACCACTTGCGAAAAAAACTTTCAGCGTCGCACTTTAAGATCAAAAACGAGCCAGGAATCGGCTACCGACTCGTAGAGGTCTGAAGGCCAACTTTGTAACTTCTCGCCGATCTCAAATCGATAGATCCTCCGTGCCTGTTACAACGTCTATCGCGTCTGGTCATGCAAATGCACTACCCCGCCCAACTATTACTTTGAGGTCAGTTCGGCCCGCAGCCTCTTGGGCAGCGAGGCCACGACGAGGTCGTAGGAGTGCTTTACCAGTTCCTTGACCAAGACCGTCGGCACCTCATCCAGCATCACCGTGTTCCAGTGGCGCTTGTTCATGTGCCAGCCCGGCAGGATGCCTGGATGCTCGTCGCGCAGCTCAAGCGAACGCTCAGGATCACACTTCAAATTGATACGTGGCGGATGCTCTTCAGGCACGGTGGCGGCGAACATTTTGCCTCCCACCTTATATACCAGCACCTCGGGGCCAAACGGCGTGGTCTCCTCCGCAGATGGGAGACACAAACACATTTCAATGACGTCCAAAAGATCCATGACTGGAACTTCAACTTTGCCCATTCAGTTCAGCCCTGCAACAACTCGTGTAATTTTCATCGCTGCGGACCATCCAAATCTAAGCAGAATCAAATGGGCGCACCGCGTATGGATTTCTGATGACCTTTTTTCGCATTCTTATTCTCAGCATCGCGCTTCTGATCAGTGTAGCCTCCGCGCAAAGGCCCTTCACTATGACGGTGCTGGAGGTACGTGATATCCAGCGCGGTGCAGGTCTCGCTATCGTAATGCAGACGCCCACCGGCAAGACCTACCTCTACGATACAGGCTCCGGCTATCCCGAGCGTCTCAGCAGCGATGGCTGGCAGGCCAACTACAATGCTGGCCGCGACACCGTGATGCCTTTCCTTCAAAAAAAAGGTGTCAAGGAACTCGATGGCGTGCTGATCAGCCATG
>CAZCAL010000029.1:12927-18279 GCA_964496625.1 uncultured Verrucomicrobiaceae bacterium
AGTGAAGCGACTGATCGACTCTGGATACATCTTCGAAGGCATCGCCGACGGCAATTACACGGGCGAACTCGGCCACTACAACAAGCTGCGCGATAGCTTTAAGCAGCGAGGCCTACATCAGGCAGCCTTTGCCGGCGACAACTTGGATCTAGATCCTGAGTTGAAGATCGAGGTCATAGCCCCTCCCAAAACCTACTTTTCAGATCCCCTCGTCAATACCAGACAAAAGGGAGATGGCCCTTCCCACTATCTCGTGAATGCCAATTCGCTTGGTATCCGCATTCAGCATGGCGACGTCGTATTTTATCTGCCTGGCGATATCCAAACTGAAGACATCGACCAGTGCCTCCTGCCCAGCGTGGATCACGCTAAGATTAAATGCAACGTCCTCATCGCACCAGGCCATGGCATCCATGGGTCAAAGGCCTTTGCAGAAGCTACCCGTCCAGAGGTCTCCATCGCCAGTGTCTTCCCACGTTATGCTAAGGGACTGAAAAGCACACCGCTGCTTAAAGCCGTCGGTGCCAAGGTCTATATCACCGGGCTCAATGGCACGGTGCAAGTCGTCAGCGATGGGAAGAACTACACGGTGAAAGCGGATCGTGAACCCGAGCAGTAATGAGTCAGGGCTTCCCTAAAGTCCACTTCACCCCATTGAGCAAAAGCGTCCTCACGTCAGGGATGAGCAAGTCTTCCGGCGCACCGAGGCTTGTGTAAAAAATGCGGGCGTGGTTTTTCCCATACGAACGTGTCCAGGCAATCGGCTGTGGTGGCGTGATCTCCGTCTGCGCCCTCCCCACTAGCAACGGCGTCACATCCGATTCGAGCGGCAGCACCTTGTAGAGGGATTGATGCCCAACGATGTTCGATGCATTCACTCCGGCAAGCAAAACGCTGTTCGTGGCACCCTCAGCGACGCTGACGCTGTAAGGCAGGCCCTTCGTTTCGTATCCAGTGTTTTGGCAGCCAAGAACCTCTTGGGTGAATGTCGGCCACGGAGTGAGATCGGGATCATCGATGACTTCCTTTGGTTTTGGGATGAAGGCGTGATTGGCGGTGCGGATGCCCAGCAATGGCTTCCCCGCGTCAAGATGCGCGCGGATAGCGGCGAGTTGATTTTTGGGAGGGAAGCGCCGCCGCGAAAACAACATTAGCAAATCAGCATCCCGCAAAGCCTCCACCAATCCTGTGAAGTGGTGCTTCTGCGGATTGTCGCCCACGATCAGGGAAACACGGTGTCCCAGCAGCTTCAGCTCCCTTTCGGCAAAGCCGCGCATGGTGTTCACTGCATCGTAGTTATCAGGCTCCTCCACCACCATGATGACGATGTGGGCCGCCTTTTGTGCAAACAAGGTTGCCGGCAGACCGACAAGCCAGACGAGTGCGAGGAATAGTGCTTTCATGGTTTATTTGAGTTCACTGAATAGCTCCTCAATCCCTGCAACGATCTTCGTCGAGGCATCGACTTCCAGGCAAGCAGACCTCGCTCTCCAAGTCTCATAGCCGCCGAGCTGATGTTGCTCAGGCGTGGGGAGATAGCCGTGGTAAGCGTTTGCGAGTGAGACCGTGAAGCTCTGTGGATGGCGCTGCTTCAGTCCCAGTCCAATCTCCACAAACACTTCAGCAGGAATGGCCGAAACTCGCAGTTCGCCTATCTTTAAAACCTGCAAGGGGGCCGAAACCTGTGGTGTAAAGTCCCCCAGCAACACAGTCTCCCGAGCATACACCTGCTCCATCGTTTCCATGCGGGGGAATAGCTTCGATTGTTTCATCACCATGCGGGCTTTTGCCACCTCATCTTTCGTGGGGATACGCAGCCCAAGATTCACCTCCTTTTGCGCCACACCGAGCGGCACCCAATTTTGATACTTCAAGCCCTTGCATGCAGCCGCTACAGCCTGTGCAACGTCGTTGGCAACGATCTTGATGCGTCCATAAGGCGGCTCCTTGGCCTGGCCTCCGCGAAAGTCAATGTTGTTGATGTCGCCACTGGTCCCATTCGACATGATCCCCACAAAGGGCTGGTCTTGCGGTCCAGCCCCCAGCAATTCGCCGATCTGATTCGCAAACGCACCATAATAGTCCGCTGAGATGTGCCCAGGCCCAACGCCACCAACGTAGTGCAGCGAGTAGTTCGCATACAGCGCGACGGGCTTGCCCTCGGTCGTCTGGAGACTAATGAAACTCACCTGTGGATCGGTCGGACCTGCGGGCTCTAAAAGGTTTGGGTTATTGACACCCGGATTCGTCTTTACCTGATCCGTCGTCACACCCAACGGGGTGGCGGCGATGCCGCCGGGCTTCATCCTCCATCGCCGATTGAACACATGCTGCGGCACATCGACCACGCCCCACGCGATCTTAGCAGGGGCTAGGTTATTCAGTGCACGACGCACCCCATCGGCGATACGACGTGCCACAAAACGCTGATACATCGGGTTCGGCTCGCTCTGCCCGACCGCCTGCAAGGTCCCACAGGAATGCGAGTGCGTCGCAGACATCATCATATTTTTCATCGGCAACCCAGTGGCATCACTCACCATCTTTTTGGCTTCGTCAAAGATAGCACGTCCGATCACGCAACTGTCCGCAACGACAAGCACCAGTCTGGTCTGCCCGTCATCTAGAGCGAGACAGCGCGCGTGAAGCTCATCGTGGACGAAGGCGGCCTTCCCATCCTGAAACCCACCGTTGATCGAACTCCCCAGCTCTGGCGTAATATTGCTCGTCGCTGCTCCCGCCAGAAAAACCTGCGCGGGTTCAGCAGCGCCCAGCAGAGCAGTAAAAAGGAGCGCGGCGAGGAGGGTTGCGATTTTTTGCATCTCCGTGATACGCATGGACTTGGCGCAAACTTTGATCCGTCAGCTGTTTTGACACCCCTGTCTGTCCAGACTGTGATCTCGACACTGCCGCCTCATGCCCATTCAGGACCGTTGAGAGTGGATCATTCCGCACCTGTGATCTCTTTCAATTTCTCAAAAAATCCCTTCTTGCGTTGACTCGAGATGCCCCAGTTCACAGGGACGCTTTGATAGCCTTCCGCAGCATCCTCTCCCTTCATTCGATAGTCAAAAAATCCCCATGACACATGCGCCTGAGTCGCCGCAACAAAGTTGCTGTCAGCTTGATCGAACTCAAAGTGATCATCTTCATTCACGACGATGGGGACGTTGCGTTCTCCTCGTGCCCTCTTCACCTTCGCGAGGAAGGTGCGCATCGCTTCCGCCGTCTTGATGCCGTTGCCATGAATTAAAAGGAAATCCGCCGAAGCGACCACATTCGCTGTCGGAACACTACCGCCACCGAAGGACGTGCTGACCAGCAGGCGACGACCATCCCGAGTGATCCCTTTCATACGCTCAATGAGTTCATGCACCCGCTGAGGGCGGAGGATATCATGATCGTAGCGGACGTTCGCCTCATTATTTACCTCGATCAGCACATTCTGCCAGCCGTGATCAAGCACCCAGTTTGCGACCTCGTCCGTCGCCCGGATCACTGCAGCCTCATCCGTCAATCGCTGGTCCTGGCCAAAGTAGAAACAGCCCAAAATCACAACCATACCCAACTCGTCCGCCCGTCTGATCACGCGCTCCATCCTATCGGCGAATGCAGGTCGCAGATGCCCATCGGGATCAAAGCCGGAGTTCTCCCATGGCTGCGACTTTGAGTAGCCGTAGGGCGAACCTCCCTGAAAATTCACAGTCACTGCCAGCAGGCCATGGGCCCGCCATTCCGGCATCGCCGCGATGAATTCAGTCACATTGCGCTCTGCATCCCACTTCTGAGTATCCGGGTAGGCCCACTGGGCCACCGTCTCTGGATTGAGGTCATCAAAAGTCGCCTGCACCATGCGAGAGTTTGGCAGGAGACCCTCGATACGATTCCCCTGCCAAGTCCTACCGGCCAAGGTAGGCCGCCCATTCAGATAAAAATCGTCACCTTGGATGGAGACAACTGTTTGAGCGCTTGTCGAACAAACAAACAGCAGTGTGAGGAGGTGGAAACGAATCATGAGAAGGGTGAACGATCGCGGTGGCGCATCGCTTTCGTTGTTCCTGCATCCGAAGCATTCGGAAGTCCCGTTGACAGCGGGCACCTTGCATTCGATTCATCGCGATGCCTGAAAAACCCGATCCCGCCACCCTTCCATGCAGCCCATTGGATGAAACCTGCGGCCTTGCCTATTTTCCACGAATGTTAGCGAAGATTCGTCTTCATGCTTCGGGTCAACTCTGGGAGGAACTCGTGGCAAATTTGGGCAAGGGTCAAGACGCCTCATGCGTTGATTTTCTTCACCTTACCTACGAACAGGTGAAGGCCCGCACACTCGAAGGTGGCAGCGACGACGAAGTCTTTGACTGGTGTTTGGCCAATGGTCGTGAATTAAACGACACCGATAAACTCGTGTGGCGCAGCTACATCAACAAGCTGGGATGGAACGACCACATCACCAAGATTTTGGCCGGAAGAAAGGCTGAAAGTGGGCTCGAGGGTCGAGACGACATCCAGACAATGCCCCACTATATCGACGTGGATGAAGGTCGCAAAGCCTGACGCGCACAAGGCAGACCATCATGGCTTACGACACCACTCTCGCTGATCGGGCGACCGATTTTTTCACATCGAAACGCGTGTCGTTTTATACCAAGCGCATGTTTGGCGGCCTCTGCTACATGGTGAACGAAAAGATGTGCATCGGCGTGATGTCGGATCGCCTGATGTTGCGATTAGGCACCGAGATCGCCGAAGCGGTGGCTGATGAGGAGGGTGTGCTGCCGATGGACTTTACGGGTCGCCCAATGCCGGGCTTCATCTATGTGACAGCAGAGACACTGGATGCAGAGGCAGCGCTGAGAGTCTGGCTACAGCGTGCATTGGACTACAATCCCCGCGCAAAGGCATCGAAGAAGTAGCCCACCACATCCATGTCCGAAAATGGCGAGCGCATTCCCGTGCACTGTGCCATGAGTGGGAATGATTTTGGATGACGAGAGCTGCTACGCCGCCTTCCTCGCGGCTGAAGCGCGCTTTGATGGTCTGTTTTTCACTGGCGTGAAAAGCACGAAGATCTATTGCCGACCCATCTGCAGCGCGCGCAAGCCACTGCGGAAATCCTGCGCCTTCTTTGGCACCGCCAGCGAGGCGGAGGCCGCGGGCTTCCGCCCCTGCCTGAGATGTCGCCCTGAACTGGCACCATCCTCCATCGGCGATACTTTGCCCGACGCGCTGATGCGCAGGGTCCAAGAACGGGCGCTGGAAGGCGTTCGGCTCGGTGATCTCGACCAAGATCTGGGAATGAGTTCCCGCCAGGTGCGGCGTGTGTTTTTGAAAAACTTCGGTGTACTGCCA
>CAZCAL010000030.1:0-18179 GCA_964496625.1 uncultured Verrucomicrobiaceae bacterium
CCCTCCAGCATGTCATTCAGTGCGCGGATGCCAGCGATCGACGCATTCACGTTCGTGAATGGAAAGTCGGTGCCGAACAGCACTTTGTGCCACACGCCGTATTCCTGCACGAGCATCAGGCTGTTGTAGAGCTGCCAGGGGCGGTAATGCAGCGCGCTGATGTCCGCGAAAACGTTCTCGTGTTTACGAATGGTGGCAATGCATTCTCCCTCATACGGATGACCCAGATGCGCTAGGATGATTTTTACGGTGGGGTGATTCACTGCGACGGGTTCGATGAGGCGTGGCAGCGTGAAGGCGAGAGGTGCCTGGGCGATGAAGGTGGTGCCCATGTGCAGTAGCACGGGGAGTTGGTGGTCTTCTGCATAGTGCCAGAGAGGCTCTAGACGGGCGTCGTCTGGGCTAAAGCCAGCGTACATCGGCAGTAGTTTGATGCCACGCAGTCCAAGGTCCTCATGGCCCACCTGCATCTGCTTCTGCCAGCCGTCCTGGGTGGGATCAATGGACAAAAATCCAATCAAGCGGGAGGGGTCTTGCGCGGCGTAGTCGGCCACAGTTTTGTCATCGACCCAGAGGCCACTGAGATGCGCCTTGCCGCCAAAGACGAGGGTGCAGGTGTCGTCTGGGGCGGTGGCACGGTAGGCCTCATACTTGGCGCTGAGGTCCACGATATGACCGGGACGTGCACGCCCTGCTTGAAGGATGAAGTCCTCTGTGAAGTCCGCGGGGAAGTCCCAGGCGTGGGAGTGAACATCGATGATCATACAAAGTTAGTGCTCAGCAGCGGTGATGAGGCGATCAAATTGACGATCCACTTCACGCTTCGTTTCTTCATCAAGGCAGAAGCCCACTGGACCACGCACCAAGGTGTTTTTGAAGATGCCTTGCCTCACCAAAAGATGCTTTTCGACTGCAAGGAAGGCGTCAAGACTTGTCTGCATCGATACCAATGCGGCGAGCGGTCCATGGATCCGATCAGCCTTCACTGTGTCGCCCGCGTTGAGCGCATTCCACAACGGCACAAGGCCTCGAATCAAATCAGCGCCAGGCATGGTTCCACGCACACCGCGTTTGAATGAATCAACCAAGGCAAGCCCTCCCGTGCCCTCAAAGACTCGGGCACGGCCTTGCGTCGCATCGCGTAACTCGCTCAACTTCGGGCCGATGGGGGATGCCTCTGGTTTGTACTGGACACGATCAGCGCCGAATTCATCAAGCAACCTCGCCTGCATGGCGATGGGCATGGGCTTGCCGACGTAGCCGCTGGCGTCCTGCACGATCACGGGGATCTGGACGGAGTGCAAAATGCGCGTGTAATAACTCAGCAATTCAGATTCACTGAGGCCAACTGAAACCGGTGGAATCGCCATGACGGCATCGGCCCCAGCGTCCTGTGCGTGGCGTGCATAACGTTCCGCAACCTTTGACGACTCCGCACCGACGCTGATGATGACGGCACCACGTTTGGTGCCAAAACGACAGGCAGCGGCGGCGAGTTCCTCTCTCTCATTCGAATCAAGTCGCAAGGTCTCAGACACCATTGCCATGACGATCCCGCTGGCACCACAATCATAGAGCCACGAAATCTCATGTTCGAGGGTATCCAGATCAAGGGTCTCGTCAGGATGCCAGGGCGTTTGGAAAACTGGAAGCACACCGTGGAGTTCGCGCGGGGAAGCATTCATTGGATTGGTTGGGTTTTACCACAAGAGCTTGCCACCATCGATCACAAGTACGCTACCTGTCATAAAGCTGCTGGCTTCGCTCGCCAGATAGAGCGCCAGTGGTCCGATTTCTTCGGGGCGCCCCCAACGCCCCACCGGGATGCTGTCCGCGATTTCGCCTTCAAACTCAGGGCGTTCAGTGATCCAGCGTTGATTGGCGTCGGTCAAAAAAGGGCCGGGCGCGATGGCATTGACGGTAATCCCATGCACTGCCCAGTCTGCAGCGACAGCCTTGGTGAACATTGTGAGCGCGCCTTTGGCGGTCTCGTAGCTGCGGCCTCGCATTGTCTTCCCTGGCCACAGTGCGTTGATGGAGGTGACGTTGATGATGCGCCCCCATTTGCGATCCATCATCTGTGCGCCGATGCGTTTTGTCAGAATGAATGCCTGCGTCAGATTAAGATCCAGAATGCGCTGCCAGTCGGTCAGTTCAAGGTCCTCCGTGGGCGTATTGATGCGCCGACCGCCGACGTTGTTGATCAGAATGTCTATCGGGCCGTGGTCGCGCAGGATCGACTCACAAAAAGCTTCCGCGGCTTCAGGCGTGGCGAGATCTGCTTGGATTGGGATGCTGACCTTCACTCCGCTGCTTTTGAGGATTTGGCAGGCGGCATTGAGGTGGTCAGCATTTGACCCGGCGATTAGCACCTCTGCGCCAGCTTCACCCAAGGCTCTAGCCATTTCGAGGCCGAGGCCGCGCGATCCTCCGGTGACTACAGCGCGACGGCCATCGAGGTTAAAAAGGTCGAGGACAGGCATGGCAGTTACTTCACCAGTTTCACCAGCACGCGATAGCCATGTTCGTTTAAAAGCGCAATCGTGCCGCGATCTGTGGAATCGCGTGCAACATCGGAATACGAATTCAGTGCGTTGTACATAGACTCCGTCGCTGCAACCAAGGATTCAACCCGAACGGCGGCATCATGCGCCTTGTAGAGTGACTCGATCGCCGTTAGCAGGTGGAAGGAAAACTCCATCCTCTTCGCATAGTAGAGCGTCAATGAGCGCGAGCCCTCTCTAGCGCGAGTGTTAGCTCGATACATCTCGTTCATCGCGTTGGTGTAGTGCGTCTTCACGGCCGTTAACCAGGCGGGAACTTCCCCTGTAGCATTGAGGTGGCGTAGGACCATGTCGGGGCCGGGAGAGCCGAGGTGTGGATCATTTTCGGCGATCAATTGTGCTGCTTTGCCGATGTTTTCAAAGGCAAGCCACATGCGTTCTGCCACACCCTCTCCACACATGGGAGTCACGAGGTTGCTCAAGGTTTTTTCATCAGTGAATTCCATCTGCGGTAGCACCGATCCGGCCACAGGTGCGGCTGTCACAACCTCAAAGCCGAGCGCCTTTGCATTGGCACGAAATCTCTCAGTAATCACCGCCACATCGGGATTTTCGAAGACTTGCGCACCTTTAAATGCCTTGCGTCCTGGCGTATCGCCATCGACTCGGATTGGGGTAAAGGGTGCCACTTTCTCAGGGATCGCCACGGAAGTGTAACCGAGCTTTTTCAGCTGCTGGAGTCGTGCCGTAAGTTCGACCTCGCTCCACGCTTCCTGGCCCAGTGCAGACCCGGTGTAGCCATTCCACAGATGTGAGTTCCCTGTCGGGCGTGAGGCGATCTCAACGCGTGTGTTCTTTGATTCCTTGCCTGCTGTTGCAGCTGATGCGACCTGCGATGCATCCGAGGCAATGCAGAGCACGTTTTCGCGCGTGCGGACATACAAGCGGCCATCTGCAATGGCGGGCGTGGCGATGATCTCTTCGCCAATGTCGTTCTTGCTCAGCACCTTCAGCTCAGGGCCGTCTTCAAGGACGACGATGAATCCATTCTTTCCAGCGATGTACACCCGGCCATCCGCTGCAATCGGCGAGGCAAAATAATCTCCGAAGTTCCCGAGGCGACTGCGCTCCCAGAGAACGGTGCCGCTGTTTGTATCATAGCAACTGGACATGCCGCCACCCTTCACGAGATACAGCCGGCCATTGTAAAAGAGTGGTGAGGAGAGGTTTGATGGCGTCTTGTGATCCAGATTCCACAAGACATGGGTCGATGTTACGTCGCCAGTTCCGCCACCTTTGATCGCCTGGATGATATTGCCGCCTGCGGCCATGTTGTCGGGGGATTGGAAGGCGGTATCGATCTCATCGGGCCCGATGACTTTGTCCTTATTTTTATCTGAGGCATCAAACCGCTCATGGAATTCTTTGGGCGTTTCGTCTCTGGAAAGGATGCCGTCTTGGTCCGTGTCCAACCACTCCAGCAAGGCGTGCTTTAGCGTGCGAGTGGCGTCTCCGTAGCTTTGCACGGCGATGTAGATGACGCCATCGTGAACGACGGGTGAAGTCATGATGGTGCGGAGGAGAGTATTGCAGGTCCAGAGTTCCTTGCCCGTGGCTGGATCATAGCCTTTGAGTTTGCCACTTCCAGCGACTACCAAATCGGTGCGACCTCCAGCCTCGCAAAGTACGGGCAAGGCGTAACCTGCCAGCATGTCTTTGCGCAGCGTTTTCCAAGTCTCTTCACCGGTTTTTGCGTCTAGCGCTACGATGAAGGGTGCGAGATCGTCGTCCTGACAAAAGATCACTTTGCCGTCGTGCACGATGGGTGACGATGCCGCGCCCCAGTCCATGAGATAGGCAGGCTTGGGCATTGAGTGTCGCCAGACTTCCTGGCCAGTGTGCGAATCCAGTGCGATGATGCCCAAGGTGCTGAAGTACGCATAAACGCGCTCTCCATCGGTGGCCGGTGTCGAGGATGCATAGCTGTTTGGTGGGGTGATGCGTGGGAGCGCGCCGGTATCAAAGGCTGTGCGCCAGACCTGCTTGCCAGTTGACGCATCGATGCCAAAGACGGCAAACTTTTGATCTCCCAACATGCCCGTGGTGAAGAGAATGCCGTCCTTGATGATGGGCGAACCTACACCGTCTCCGACCGATGCCCGCCAGGCGAGCTTGTCTTCGGCGGAGAACTCAGCAGGCAGGTGCTTGCTGGACGAGACGCTGCTGCCGTTGTTACCGCGAAATTGTGGCCAGTCTTCGGCGTGGAGGACAGATGCGCAGGCCAGGAGGAGAGTGAGGCGTTTCATGAGGTCATCACACTACGCGCGGCGGATGACGGGAATATCAATGGATTGGCGCTGCCGGGTCAGACTACGGGCGTCACGAGTGCCAAACCCGCCAAGTGCGCATTCAAGTTATCGATGCACAGTTGAGCCATGGCACCACGAGTCTCGAAGGTTCCGCTTCCGACGTGCGGCAGCAGTACGGCGTTTGTGCAAGCGAGCAAGGCTTCTGGCACATTGGGTTCGTCGGCAAAAACATCGAGTCCTGCGCCCCGAATCACGTTGCTCTGCAATGCGGTAATTAAAGCGGACTCATCCACCACTGAACCTCTCGAAATATTGATCACGGTTCCTTGTGCACCCAGAGCCACAAGCACCTCGGCGCTAATCAAGTGGCGGGTCGCTGCACCTCCGGGACAGCTGACAATCAGAAAGTCACTCTCCGCTGCGAGGGTGAGAAGCTCCGGCACAAAAGTCCACGGAGTGTCTTGCTGCGTACGCCCAGTCCAGGCGATTTTCATGCCCATCGATTCCAGCCTGTAGGCGATGGCTTTGCCAATGCGGCCTAGCCCCACGATGCCTGCGGTCTTGCCTCGCAGACTGTGCGCAAGTGGGTATCCACCCTTTGCCCATTCACCCTGATGCAGGAAGCGGTTTGCCTGCACGAGTTGACGGCTGGTCATGAGCACGAGTGAGACGGCTGTATCGGCCACATCGTCCGTCAAGACGTCAGGGGTGTTCGTCACGCGAATATTGTGGCTTCGGCACCAGTCAATGGGGACTCCGTCATAGCCGACGCCGAAGACGGTGATGATCTCCAGTGACGGAAGTTTTTCCAAAAGCGAGATTGGAGCCACGCTGCCGCCCGCCATCACGATCGCACGAATCTTGGGGCCGATTTCGGCAATCATCGAGTCTCTGCCGGACTCGTCTTCGCGATAAAAGTCATGGCATCGACCAAGAATCCTCAACGGTCCCATCAAAAATTCCGGCAGTGCAGCCAGGACCAAGACAGCAGGCTTCAGGTCGGCATCGTTCGTCATTAGAGAATTATTTCTTTTTCCCGCCGAACATCTTCTGCCAAAGGCTTTTCTTCTTCGGTTCCTCTGGAGTGGCTTGCGGTTGGGAGGGTTGCGCAGCCTGCGCACCGGTGGCTTGGGCACCTGGGCTGCCGAGAGGTGGGGAAGGGGCCATTTGGGTGAAGTCAATCAATGCGGGGCGCATCGTCGGGCTGCGGACGTTGTAGTTCACCACCTTCGGCTTTCCCTCTTTTCCATCCGGCCCGAATTGATGGATGGTCTGCTGAAATACCTCACCATTAAGATTCAATAATCGCTCTTCTTGGACTCGGTTGTAAGAATCAAAAACCACCTGAAGTCGAGCCTGGAGGTTGTCACGGCCATCGTAGAAGTTACCCTGGGAGATCTGGCCACGTTCGTTCAAGAGGTAGTGTTTGCGAAGGATCAGGACGCCGTTGGCATCAAAAGTTTTCTCCTCCACTTCCCGGGTGTTTGGGTTGCTGACGGTTTCTGATTTGGTGCCGTCGGGATGTAGCGTGGTGCGTCCCATGACCCCCAAGCCACCCTGCTGCGCGTCGCAGAGGACAGCAGTCATCAGCCACAAAACGACAAAATATGGGATGCGGTTCATGTTTTAAATGGTGGAGAATAAAGCCGTCCCAGACTAACCCCCATTTTCCCCCGTCTCAATGACAAATCTATCGATCCAACACCGTTACAGATCGCATCCCCGCCCAAGCCTTATGAGTGCCACCACCACAACACCCCTAATTTTGCCATCGCAGAGCGAAGAATGGACAACTTTTTTGAGCGACGTACTCAGCCAGTTTGAATGCACGACTGGGACATTGCACCGTTTTGATCCTGGTGACAATCATCTGAAGCTACTCGCTTCCCAGCGCATCCCTGAAGTCCTGATGCCGGTGGTTCAGTCCATTCCTATCGGCAAAGGCATCGCAGGTGCAGCCGCACTGCGTCGTGAGCCGGTTGAGATTTGCAATCTCCAGACAGATACTTCGGGTGTCGCAAAGCCCGGTGCTAAGCAAACCCAGGTCCAAGGTTCGCTGGCAGTGCCGATCATGGATGGCGATCGCCTCTGTGGCACCCTCGGAATCGGCAAACTTGTTCCCTACGACTTTAGTGACGAAGAGAAGCAAAGGCTCACCCAGATCGCCAGCGAAGTCGCCCCGCGCGTGCTGCCGGCTGTGTAAGGGCTACCTCCGTATCCATCGGGTTCCCATTGCCACGCTCCACTGATATTTCCTGGCGTGTTCGCGAATGAGAAATGGCAGGTCGTGGTGTAGATCCAGGTCAAAATTAGCGCTGAGCTTATCCTGCAGCCATTCTCGCGTGGATCCTTGGGGCCAATTGGACGGCGGTGTAAATTCCTCTAGCCAGGTGCACGGCGTCGTGAGGATTAATTGTCCCCCCGGCTTGACCAGATCCGGTAGCCGTTCCAGCAGCAGCGCAGGATGCGTCAGTCTACATAGCAGGTTCGCAGCGTGAACCACATCAAAGGCCCCAAGATCTGGGCGCAGATGCATCGCATCCCCCTGTTCAAAGGTAGCCTGATTCCGAAGTGCAGTTCCAGGAACTCGCGCCACTAGTTCGGTAACCGCAGCACCTTCGTCACGGCGTTGGTAAGCCATCTGCCCTGTCACCGCCAGCTTGCGAGCCGCCTCAATGAAACTGCGTGAAAAGTCGATTCCAATGACCCGCAGGCCCATGGCGGTTAGTTCAAAAGAGGAGCGGCCTACCGCGCAGCCAAGGTCCAGCGCCGATCCGCTGACAGGAACGCGGGATGGATCGATGAGTTCCGTGACGCTGCGTTTTGCGAAGTCCAGAGCTTCGCGTGGGCCGGTGGCCCAGGGCAGCACTTCTTCAGCTCCACCGAAGTGAAAGAGTAAATATTCGTCCAGCAGTCGCTGGGTCTCATAGATGTTTGCCATCAGCTCTCCAACGCCCGCAGAAGGTATTCACAAGGCTGGAAGTGTTCGATGAGGACTTCGATCTCGCCATTCCGCTGCATCCGAACCTGGGTGATGTCAAAATTGGGCGTTTTGTGGGGGGCGAAGAGAATGTCATCGTGAGTGGCATTCTGGCGGCGCTTGAATTGATCCGGCGTAATGTGACCTCCCAGATGATCATCGCGACCTGTGGCCAAGTGGCAGGTGCCCAGAACCTTCTCATCTTGAATATCCGCTCCAGAGACTGGCAGTACCTGGGTGCCGAATCCCAGTTCTCCCAGAACACCCGTCATTGGATCGTCCTGCAAACGGGCGTTGTGAGTGTCGATGGTGGATTGATTGCCCGCGATCAGTTCCGATTTGACGATGCAGCCACCGATCACTGTCAGGCGTCCAAGAGTGCCATCCTCATACTTCATCGGGAAATGACCCTCCGCGCCGGTGGGCACAAAATAAACCTCGCCAGCTGGTAGATTAGCGATGTCAGGCTTGGTGCCATGGCAGAGCCCGTGGCTCTTCTGTGCCTCCTGGCCATCTAGTTCCAGACGTACTGTCAGCTCTTCTCCACCTTCGACGGTGAAATCGATCTCCACCCAGTCAGCGCCCGTCATGCACAGGCGCAGCTTTTCGGCGTCGCGGCTGACTTCACGGTAATCGACCGCTAGGCCACTGTTCAAAATGATATCGTTCAGCCCGTGCAGAGTCGCCCCACGGAAGCCGTATTTTTTAGCGAACTCGGTCAAAGGGGCCGTCGCTGAGAAGGTAGAGATGCACAGAACGATGTCGTAATTTGGGTAGATATCGCGTTCAAGGCTTAGGTCGTTGCCATCCATATCGACGCAGCGATCCGGCATGTCGAGATTGCTACCGCCCGTCTGCTGGTAGGCGAACATTTCGCCTCCCGTCATGCCGAGCTCATTCATGACGCCGTTGTTCAGGCCCTGATAAAAATGCTCAAACGCCTTTTGCTGGACAGGTCGCTCCGGATTCAGGAGGAAGGCCATCTTTTTAGCTTCAGCCAGATCAGGCAAATCGATGAGGATACAAATTTTGCGACCCTCAACCGGCTCGAAGACCGATGATAGTAAACGGGCAAGATCAAACTCCGCGAAGGAGCGATTATTTGCTGCGGACTGGATGGTAGGCATGTCAAGAACGGGCATGAAACAGAAGGGGTTGCAGGTCAAACGTTTTACGCCGCATTCAGACTCTTCGAAGCACTTTTTTTGTTCATTCTTTGTCAAGAGCGGCATCAAACGGTCTTCGCCATTAGTCAAAATTGACCATCGCTCCTTTCTGCCCAGGGATTGAACTACAATAGATGGGCAAGAACGGGCTGCTCCCTTTCGTCTCCTCTTTCGTTATGAAGCGTTTCTTTTGTTTGGCCATCCTTTCTCTGGTCGCTAGCCCTCTTCTCCGTGCAGTTGATCGACAGCCCAATGTTGTTTTCATTTTGGCCGATGACCTCGGCTATGGCGATACCGGAGCCTACGGCCAAAAGATCATTCGGACTCCCAATATTGACCGGATGGCGGCGGAAGGGATGCGCTTCAAGTATCACTACGCGGGCAATGGTGTATGCGCTCCATCCCGTTGTGTCCTGATGACGGGTAAACACCCTGGGCACGCTTTCATCCGCGACAATCGGCAGGCGCATCCAGGCGGACTATCGGATGCGGGGAAGCCAGAGCATGAAGGTCAGTATCCCATCCCCGATGAGACGGTCACGCTGGCGGAAGTGATGAAGAAGGCCGGCTACACAACAGGAGGCTTTGGGAAGTGGGGCCTTGGCGGGCCAGACAGTAATGGGCGACCCATGAAGCAGGGCTTTGATCGCTGGTTCGGCTACAACTGCCAAGGGGTGGCGCACAATTTTTATCCGACCTACCTTTGGGACAATGATAACACCATCGATCTGAAGAATCCGGCCTTCTCCGCTCACGACAGTTTTAAACCGGGCGAAAATCCAGACGATCCCTCCAGCTATAAGCGCTTCCAGGGAAATCAGTACTCCGCCGACCTCATTGCAGAACAGGCGCGTCAATTTGCTCGGGACCACAAAGATCAACCTTTCTTCCTCTATTGGCCAACCACAGTGCCGCACCTGGCGCTTCAGGTGCCGGACGATTCTCTCAAGGACTACATCGGCCAGTTTGATGATCCTCCATACAAAGGCGGTAAGGGCTATCTGCCGCACTACTCGCCACGCGCTGCGTATGCTGCGATGATCACTCGGCTGGATCACGAGATCGGCCTGCTGATGGCGTTGATCAAGGAACTCGGCCTCGATGATAACACCATCTTTGTATTCTCCAGCGACAACGGAGCATTGCACGGCACCCACGAGGGGCTTGCAGGAACCGACGCGAATTTTTTCAACTCCTGTGGTGGTCTGCGCGATGGCAAAGGCTCACTCTATGAAGGTGGTATCCGCGAGCCCGGCATCGTGCGTTGGACGGGTAAAATCAAGGCTGGATCGGTGAGTGATCGTATCACTGGATTCGAGGACTGGATGCCGACATTGTTGGAACTTGTCGGATCAAAAACTCAAGCGCCAGAGGGAATTGACGGCATTAGCTTCGCCAAAACTTTGCTGGGCGAGCAGCAGGACGAGCGCCCCTTTTTGTATCGCGAATTCCCCAGTTATGGTGGTCAACAAGCAGTTCGGATGGGCAAGTGGAAAGGTATTCGTCAAAACCTCCTGCCACGCCGGGCCAAGGGAAAAGCTAAGGCTCCGGCTCCAAAACCTGACATGCACACGGAGCTGTACGACCTCGATACAGATCCCCAAGAGACCAAAGATGTGTCTGCGGACCATCCAGACGTCATTGCCCAGATCGAAAAGATCATGGCGGATCAGCACACGAATTCGACAGACTTCCCATTCCCGGCGCTGGATAAGTAGTCGTCAGATCTTCCGCCAGAGCAGGGCCAAAAAGAGCGGGAACTCGTTCCTTGCGCGATTCTCTGCCTTGGCACGTGGCCCAGGTTGGCTGGCTTTGTGGGAGTGCCACTCTTGCAAGCCTCCGAGCATCAGCCCCGCGTTAAAGGCAGGTGCCATCAGGTCAGCCAAGCTCTGATGAAACGACACCGTGCTTTCGCTGTCAGTCTGCCCTGGGTGCATGAGGATGGGGATGCGCAGGGGAGTGCTGTAGGCATCGACTCGCCGGTATTGAATCTTCCGTTCATCCTCAAATCCCCAACTGCTCTGGCGCGGAATTCTGAACGCGGGGTGATTCATTACCCAAACCATGCGGCCTCCGGGCTTGAGTGCGCCTGCGGCCGCTGCGCATACCTTGGGCAGGTGCTCCATGTTTTGAATGCACAAGATCGCGCTGATTGCGTCGAATGGTCCGAGGCCATTCAGTGCTGCCGCATCGCGATGCAGATACTGCACGGGCGTCCGGGATGGATAATCTTTTGCTTTCCGCACGAGTGTCGCCGCCGCATCAATGCCGGTGACTTGGCAACCCTTGGCGGCCAAGGCTCTGGAAAACACGCCCTGGCCACAACCGATGTCGAGCAGTTGCTCCCCACGCTGTGGGTTCAGTAATTCCAGCGCACCTGGCAGGACGACGTTCTGATAAAGTTCGGAGCCGCGCTCGCCGATCAGGCGATCATACCACTGCGCGGATTTTTCCCAGGAGGTGTCATCGCCGTCCCGCCGAGGCGGTGGCGGGGCGGATGGGCGACGCTTTGGTGTTCGATCTCGGCGGGGTGGGGGAGGCATTCGGCTATTTGTCAAAGGTCCAAATCTGCGGGTCTTTGGCTCCCGAACTGATTGTGACAGTATCAAGCAATACCGCGCCATTGGCCGCTGGCAAATAAAGTCGAAGGTGGTGAAGGGTGCCTTTGACCGGAAGCGATACTTTGACCGCTGACGATTTTTGCCCTCCTGGTAGAGAAAAGTCTACCGACTGGCCTTCTTCTGGAAAGGTCTCCTGGTCGTCGGTGCGCCATTGAATCCTCGCCTTCCCTGCGGCTCCGCTCGCAGCGATCTCAATGGTCACTGGGCCTGGATGTTTCAGATTCGTTAGCCCAAGGAAGGGGTTCCGGTTTTCGCCTGTGATTACCAGGGCACCGTCCTTTTCTTCGGCGTCGCATCCTTTCGGCACCCAGCCACCAAGAGGGCGTATTACTGCAGTTGAAGCCACGCGAGGTTTGTAGGCAGGGTTGGGGACCGGAAATTTTGCGCCGGTATCTGCCTGGAAGCCGTCGATCAGCGCATCGAGTTCTTTGACTTTGTCCGGCATCTCCTCGGCAATGTTCTTGGTCTCGCCGATGTCTTCCTTCAGATTGTAAAGTTCGCGCGAAACACCTGGGCCGAACCAGCGGATGAGTTTGAAGTCACCACTGCGCACTGTGACGCCTCCTTCGTTGGGGCGATAGGGGAAGTAATTGAAGAATGCCTTGCGTGGCAAGTCGCCGGTTCCTTTCAGGACGGGTGCGATGCTGATGCCGTCCACCACTTGCTGTGCTGGTTTGGTGATGCCGATCAAATCAAGGAGAGTGGGGTAGATGTCGATGTGTCCGACGATGGCGTCGCTGACGGTGGCGGGTGCGATTTGGTTTGCCCAAGACCACATCATGGGGACGCGAGTTCCACCTTCATAGAGCGTGCCTTTGCCTTCGCGAAGCGGGGCGTTGTTCGTCGGGGGCAGATCTCCGGCCCATTTGCGCCAGTCGGCAAGAAAGTCGCCCTTATTCTTTTCAGCGGCTTCGGTTTTGGCACTGCCGGGAATGTTGCTGTGTGTATTACCGCCGTTGTCTGAGTAGAAGATGATGATGGTGTTTTCTGTGAGACCTTGTTTGTCTAGTTCATCCAGGATGCGCCCGAAACATTCGTCCACACTGCGTAGCATGGAGGCCATGATGGGATTTGCTTGGAGGCCGCGAGGGTCTTTTTTCTTCGCAAACTCAGCCGTGTATTCGGGTTTGTGCCCCCATGGTCCGTGAATGCCGTAGCACCAGAGGTTCAGGAAAAATGGGCCATCTTTACTCTCCTGGATAAACTTCACGGCCTCTGAAGCTTGGCGGTCCACGATGTATTCACCTTCAGGTCCGTCAGTAATTGTGCCCACTTTGTTTTTGGCAGTTGGGCGACCCTCAGGGACAACGCCATAAGGGGAGAAATACCCACCTGGAGGGCCTGGATCAGGGGCGCAGTGGAAGGCAACGTCAAAGCCTTGCTGCTCGGGCCGATAGGGGGGCACGAGCCCGAGGTGCCACTTCCCAATGTGGGCCGTGCGATAGCCGGAGGCTCGCAGCGTCTCGGCCAGGGTGATCTCGGAAGGATCGAGGTAGTTCTTACTCTCGGGCGTGAGCATCGGCTTGGTGGGCGGTGCCGATTGTGGGAAGAAAACGTGTCCATCTTCTTGAGGGGGCTGGTGCCCACTGGCAGTGAGGATTCCATGGCGCGCCGGATGTTTGCCGCTCATGATGCTGGCTCGGCTGGGAGAGCACAGAGGGTCCGCGTAGGCATTGGTAAACCGCATCGCGCGTTTGGCAAAGCGGTCTATGTTTGGAGTTTCGTAGTACTTCGAGCCATACACGCCGCAGTCCATCCAGCCCATGTCATCGGCAAGGAAAAGCACCACGTTTGGCTTTGCCGCTTCTGCCTGAGACCAAGCAGTGAAGGCGAAAACGACGGCAAAAAGCAGCTTTAAATTCATGCCATATCAATGGCAGGAAGTGCGCGGAAAGTCCAGTGAAGTTGGGCTGGATTAAGTCCAATTTGCCGTGCGTGATCGGCCGCCACAGACGTTCACTTTGATGCCCAATCCCTTCGCCATAGCGGCCTTTAGCAGCATGCACTCATCCGCCGCTGCGGCATCGTTCGCATAAGCGACTTGGATATGATTGGCCTGATGCTTTGCCATGAGTTGATCGCGGCTGACGCCGTAGGTGACGGCGCTCATGATGGGCCATTGCGGCGTGGTGAGTTGCCACCTGCGTTCGGTCTCTTCTGGGGGAAGATCCACGACGCAGCCGCGGCCGATATCCATGTGTAGCGCTTCGTCCTGCACGTAGATGCGTGACCAGACGATCTCTCCAGGCTTGGAATTGCCGCGCAGGGTGGATCCGCCGTTGGGGAAGTACATGGCGGGTTGGCGGAAGCCTTCCGCGCTCTTCCAGCCTTCGGCAAAGTGTGCCGGAGGTGCGGCACCACTGATCAGAAGAACCCAGACATAGTCTTTGCCGTATTTTTCGCCCCAGCGGACGTCGTGCAGAGTATTCTCAGTGGGTTGCTCCAGTGCTTGATGAACTCGTTTCGTGAGGATTCCATCGAGCCCGGCGCACTCGTCCACCTCGTTGAAATGCGTCATGCTCTGGCCTTCGAAAAGAAGGCGTTTCCCGTCGCGGGATTTCACTGGAGGTCGGTCCGTGTTATTGAGCATCCCTTCCACCAGATCACTGGCGGGTAGTAGGTCCTTCAGACCTTGCTGATACTGGATGCCGATGGCTTCGCAACCAAAGTCATCCGCGATGCGAAGCGCCGCTGCATACATCTTGCATTGCAGACGGACTTGGTCACGGGTCAACTCGGTGGCGTGATCATCGCCCAGTGCAAATTTCATGCCGCGCTTTACCATCCAATTGTGAATCGTGTACGCCTCGGTATCGCTGGCCTGTTGCGTTTCGTGATACAAGGCTGACTGGCTGAGGCGCTCCTTGAAAACCCCGCAGCCATGCAAGGCGTGGTCTGGGATGATGGCATTAAACATGCCCATGCAGCCTTCGTCAAAGATGCCCATGATGCATTTTTGAGCCTTCAAATCGGCCGACATCTGTGCGCCAAGTTTGGATATCTTTGGCGGCAGTTTGATCTTCTCCAGCGGACGTGCGTGTGACACATCATGCGTGATTTTGCCGGTCTTCAACCATTGGGTCAGCTTGGTCTTGAAGAAGGTGTCTTTAAAGTCTTCGCTCCAAAGGGTGGAGTACTTTACACCTGCTTTCGTGAGAGAGCCGTTCAGGTTCAGCATACCCACGAGGCCGGGCCATTGGCCGCTCCAGTTCGCGACGGTTAAAATCGGTCCTTGGTGGGTTGTGAGACCAGCGAGGACGTGGTGTGAGTATTGCCAAACCGCCTCTGCAACCACGAGTGGAGTCTTGGGATCGATGGAGCGAAACACCTCCATGCCCATTTTCTGCGAGTCGATGAAGCCGTGCTTCTTCTGCTCGTCCACCGCATGGGCGCGTTCCAGTTTCCATCCCTCCTTGGCAAAAGCCGCTGTCAGAGCGGTCTCCATATCACGCTGGGCGGGCCAGCAGGTTTGATTGGCGGAGAGGCGAAGATCGCCGCTGGCGATGAGCAGAGCGGTCGGTTTTGTGGACTTGGCAGGCATGACTAACCCTTAGTCAACAGGGGGACGGGCGGGAAGTCGAGACAAAGTTTACCTGATTGGGCAGCGTTTCCATTTCGTGTATACGGGAACCTCCTTGCTTGCTTCGTCAGAACGGGGCTTCAGTCGGGCGACGATGGGAACCCACCCGATTACCGCAGTTTGGATCGAGGGATCAAGAACATCCTGCCCGCTTCGTTGCAGATGAGGAGATTTGGGCCGTTCCCGCCTAGCATCGTGCCGATCGCTCCTGTTTCATGAGCGCCTCCAGGCTGAATGATCAATCCTTCGTTGTCATAGAAGGGGGAAGGCATCGTAAACTGCATCTCGGAATTCGTTCCAGTATTGAGCATCACTAGCGGCGTCCCGATGGTTTTTTTCAATTGTGTTGGCAATACGGCATCAAGGATTGCACCGACGTCGCCTCCCTGTAGCAGGGGATTTTTGCCCAGTGCGACCATTGGGAAACCCGTTTTGAGGTCGGGGATGGCGTTGACTCGATTGGTGCCAATCACGAGGTCAAGAACACCGTCTTGATTCCAATCAAACAGATCGAGTTTGCAGCGACCACTTTTGCCCGCAGGGCCGCCGCTGACTGCGATGGGCCTCCCGTCTTCCATCTTCAATGCACCGCCATCTTCGACGTTGTAGTCATCAATTCGCCAGTATCGGTGAATGTGGTCATTGCCGTCTACAATAAGCATCATCATTCGCTGTTCGATTTTGCCAACAGCAGGCCGCACCCGCCACATCCCATGTAGATCAATTCCATCACAGTAGAGCGGATGAGCAGGGTCGAGATTTGGCTGATTCGGCGTGCCGCGATTGAGATAAACCAGGTAATTGCCCGAAATGTCCCCGGTGATGAGGTCTGGCAGCGAGTCTCCATTCCAATCAATGGCGTTCGGAGAAAGATATCCCCACCGGGCTTCTTGGAGGCCTTGCAAACTCCCGGCGTAGCCCGCCTGCACCTGGATGTCCCGACCTCCTGCCTGCACTCTCGTTGCGGGGAAAAACTTTGGCTCATTGTTGCTGCCGATGTTCTCAAAAAACAGCACAAAGCCCTCTGAATTCCCAACCAGGATATCGAGGCGTCCATCCCCGTTCCAATCCACTGTTGTGGGTGTGGGTAGCGTCCCAGCATAGAGATCGGAGTTTTCTTGGAGCACTGAAACTGGCTCGTCATAAATGGGGGCACCGTCTGCCGTGAACTTGCCGCTATAGCGATAGAAGTAGAGAGACCCTTCGCCGCACGCGATTAGATCACTGTGTCCGTCGGGACTTGGATAGGCGCAGACGCTGGGGTTGATGCTTGGGTGTCGAAGGGCGTTGCCATCTGGTCCGGCTACAAGCCTCTTCTTTTGGAGTTTGAAGCCCAATGGAGCCTCGTTGTGGTAGTAGACCAGGTTGCCTTGGCGGGAGCCTGTGATCAGATCCCGCGGATGCTCCATATCCAGGCTGACACTGGCGAGGCCGTGCATCGAGAAATACACCTCGTTTTTGCTGGCCGTGATTTGTTTTCCACGGCCCAATTGGCTGTCCCGGAGTTGAGCGCCAGAGAGGTAGCAATAGCGTTGCTCCCCCACTGCAATCCCTGAGGAATTGAAGGGTCGCCAAGACTCCGACCAAGGGTCTCCAGGTGTGCCTTTGGCACCGTTCGACATTTCAAAAGCCAGATCAATGCTGCCGTCATTGTTTGTCAACGCGGTCAGACTTGCTGGTGACTTTATGGTTTTATCAATCTGGACACGCCCTGTCTCCCGGAACTCAAGCGCATCGCGATCAAACAGCGTTTGCACCAATTCGCCTTTGCTAATCCAGAGTCCATGAATCGTCCTGTCCTTCGTTTCAAACACGATACCTTTCTCCTTGAAGGCACATTTTACCTCCACGGGTTCTGCAAACACCGGTGCCCCTGATTCTGCGGTGGCTACCCACTTGAATAAATGCACAGCCTGCGGCCCGCCGTAACCAGCGAGAAATAGATCCGGCATCGCTCCTCCATAAACTTTTGCATGGCCCAGCACATGGTGATTGAGATTCACCAAAGCCAGCGGGCCGCGTCCATTGGGTGCCGAGGAGGGCAGTGCTTGCACGCCTGGCGGCAGGTGTGGAGCCGCCATGCACGGAAGATGGAGAAGAATTAGACTGAGCAAGAGGCGGTGCACGGAGTTCATGTTTTGGGGGCTGCGGCTAATGAACACGTCTACAGTTAGGTGCGATCTTTCGCTTGGTCTGCCAGCACCTTGCGAAACACGGCTGCACTCGGTGACGGAGCCTGCCCCGAACGGCTTAGAACGGCGACCTGCCGTGAGATCGCTTCGCCTTGAATGCGGATGGAAACGCAGCCCTTCATCGCTTGGGTGGTGGCGAGTTGGGGCAGTAGGGCGATGCCGAGGCCTGCGGCAATGAGGGAGCGAATCGTGGCAAGTTCTCCACTTTCGCAGGCGATGCGCGGTTCAAAACCCGCCGCACGGCAGGCTGCAACTGCTGTGTCGCGAGCCCGACCTTTGTACAGGATGAATGGTTCTTTGGCCAGTCTCGCGAGTTCGATGGTCCGTCGCTTTGCGATGGGGTGGGACTTGGCTGTCAGCAGCACGAAAGGTTCACTGAAAAGGATGGAGGCTTCAAAATTTCCTACTGCGGCGGGAAGTTGGACGATGCCGAAATCTACACGTCCAGATTCAACCCAATGCGCAACGGCTTCAGAGGTTCCTTCAAAGAGCGCCAGTTCGACTTGCGGATGTTTCTTCCGGAATGCCTCAATGGCATCTGGAAGGACGCATGCGCTTACGGAAGGAATGGTCCCAATGGCTAAGCGCCCACCGCGTAAAGCGATGAGGTCAGTCACCGCCCTTCGTGCGATGGCGGCGCGCTCAAGCAAATCTTCCGCGTGGGTGCGTAGTGTCTCGCCAGCCTTGGTTAAATTCGTTTCACGTCGCCCTCGGTGAAAAAGAGGGGTGCCGAGTTCAGCCTCAAGATTGCGCATCTGCTCGCTCAAGGCTGCTTGAGCAAGGTTTAACCTTGCCGCGGCCCGGGTGAAGTTTCGCTGGTGGGCTGC
>CAZCAL010000031.1:0-5092 GCA_964496625.1 uncultured Verrucomicrobiaceae bacterium
CGGTGTCTTGTGCGCCGAATGCCGTTACCGGCACATCCGCCTCTTTGAGGACGGCTGCCAGCCGCTGTGCCTGAGCTGTGGTGTCGGGATGGCTTGCGACATGGAGGAGCAAAAAGGGTGGGATGTTCTTGCTCTTTGCGATGTGGGTGACGGCGGAGAAATCGAGGTGTGAGGCTGGATCGTTGCCGAACTTTTCACGGTGCCCATGCTTTGACGGTGGCAGGTGGTGCACGCGTCGGCGAGTCTCGGCTGTTTCAATGATGGCTGGCACGTCGTAAGTGTCGCCATCGACCGGGATGCACCCAATTAGGCTGGTAAAACTCACATGCTCTGCCTGGAGATAACGTTCATCGGTGCAGAGCAAGGCAGCGAGTTGAGCGCCGGAGGAGTGCCCTGCAACGAGGATGCGATTTGGATCTCCGCCGTGGTCAGCAATGTGTTTGTGAACCCAGCCCAGTGCCTTGGCGACATCGCGAGTCAGCGTGCCCATGTCCACCGTCGGCAGGAGCCGGTAATTGGTGGAGACGAACACGAAGCCGCGCTCCATGAACCACTTTGGCTTCAGTTGCACAGAGGACTTGTCTCCAGTTTGCCAGCCGCCACCGTGAATCCAGAAGACGACAGGTAAATTTTTGGCAGCGTTGGGGCTGTAGATGTCGAGAACTTGTCTTTCGTGGCCTCCGTCCACATACGGAAGGGTCGTTGGCGCGGCGATGGCTAAAATCGGCAAAAGGATTGTCAGCGCGGTGGCGATGGTTTTCATGGTGGAGGCGTCGGGCGTTGGGAGGAGAAAGCGGCTCGCTGCCCCATCTTTCTTTTTGTCCGGTTTTTGCTTCAAAGGTGGGCTATGGTAAAGCGCACCTGATGAACACGGACGAAACCCACGCCGCCCAAGTCTTTTTGAGCCATCACGACTTCGTGAAGGGCATCGCGCTGAAGTATGCACCATGGCCTGGGCTGATGGAGGACATTGCTCAGCAGGTGTTTCTGGAGTTCATGGCGAAGGAGTCGCGATGGGATCTATCAAAGGATGCGCGACCGCTGCTCGCGACGATGACCCGCCACGTGGCAATGCGCCTCTGGCGGGAGCGGACGCGGCAGCAGCCCGAGGTGGTGCAAAAGTTGGCGGAGCATATTCGGCTGCTTGCTGAGGAACGTGAGGCACCGCCACGTTACGAGGATGAAGTGACGGCGCTGCGCGCGTGTTTGCAAAAGTTGCCAGAGAAGAGTCGCGAACTGGTGACGCTCTACTACTACGACGACATCGGCACGCCGGAGATTGCTGGGCAGGTGAATATGAAGGCGGAAACCGTCTGCCGCGCGTTGTCGAGAGTCCGGGAAAAGCTCCGGGAATGCATTCAGCGTGCGATCCAACAAGGAGGAGCCAGTCATGCCTGAGGCTGATCTTTTGATCCAACATTATCTGGAGGGGACACTTTCAGAGGCTGATGCCGTGATCCTCCATGACCTGCTGATTGCAGAACCCGAGTTGGGTGATCAGTTGCTCCAGCACTTTGAGCTGGATGAGATGCTGCGTGCCACGCGCCCGCTGACTGGAGTCTCGGCTGAGGGTGTGACGAAGCTACCACAGCGGCGGTTTACGCTGACTACGCTTACGGGTGTGGCGGCAATCGCAGCGTGTCTGGCGCTACTGGTTAGTTGGGTGGTGGCTCATTTGGCTGATCGCGAAGAGACCACTGCATCCGTCGCAGTGCTTACCCGTGGTGTGAACATGGAGTGGGAGTCGGCAGCCGTCCTTCCTGGCACACCCCTGTCTCCTGGCTGGTTGCGGCTAAAATCGGGATTGGCACAGATCGAGTTTTATCAGGGGGCGCGCGTTTTGATGGAGGGACCTGCAGCATTGCAAATAGTGTCCTCTGGTGAGGCGACCTGCGTGGCTGGGAAACTGAGTGCTCATGTCCCACCTCAGGCGAAGGGGTTCCGCATCAATACTCCGAAAGGAACCATTGTTGATCTTGGCACGGAGTTTGGTCTGGATGTCAGTGCGACCTCCGCAGAGGTGCATGTCTTTAAGGGCGAGATCGAACTGCATCAACCCACCGAAGCGATGCAGTCGTTGCGAGAGGGGCAGGCGATAGATTTTGGGGATAATCCGCGTCGCCTGCCAGCAAATGCGGCGGGGTTCGCTGCATTGAACGAGCTCGATGAACGCACGCTGTCCGCCCAACGGGCTCTGTTCGCGCAATGGCAGACGTCCGGTCTGCGCTTGAATCTTGATCCAAGTTTGCGGCTGCGCTTCGATTTTCAGGATGCGGAGGGCGCGCGTTCTCTGCTCAATCGAGCTACGAACTGCGGTCCACTTGTTGATGGAAGCATCGTCGGTGCGACATGGACCTCTGGTCGGTGGCCCGGCAAGCAGGCCTTGGATTTTCGCAACGTGAGTGATCGTGTGCGATTGCAGATCCCCGGCGAGGTCTCTGCGCTGACGCTATCTGTCTGGGTGCGTGTCTATGGCTTGGATCGCGTGTTTAATTCGCTCTTCATGTCGGAAGGTTGGGGGGATCGGAAAGTGCACTGGCAGATCACACGCGAGGGAGTGGTGCGGCTCGGGGTTGCGGGTAGTGATGGGGCGCGGCATCGGGATTACGATGGACCGGTTTTCTTTAAGCCAGAGCGATTTGGCCAATGGACGCACCTCGCTGTGGTGTTTGATCCTGATCGCAAGGAAGTGCGCCACTACGCGGACGGGGATAGGCTGGCGACTTTGAAATTGATCGACGCGACACCTTTAAAAATTGGCATGGCAGAGCTGGGAAACTGGAATGATCGGCGTAACAGCGGCGGTGTGGCCATTAGGCACCTCAGCGGTGCAATGGACGAATTTGCACTGTGGGATCGAGTGCTTCGTGACGACGAGATCGCTGCACTCGCGAAGTGATATTGAGGTTGCCTCTGGGCCGGGCTGAGGTTTCGTTCTCTCTGAATGAAGCGTCGCACTTTTATCCCTCTCGGCATGGCAGCTCTGGCGGGTTGTCAGCAATCGACTTCCTTCGATCCTTTTGCAGACTATTCGTCACTCGCTTCAGCCTGTGATCGTGGTGAACTTGATCCTGCGCGGATCACGAGTCATTGCCTGGAAAGAATAGAGGACATGGATCACGCGGGTCTCGCTATCCGAGCGGTGATCGAGGTGAATCCTGAAGCGCTGAAGATCGCTGAGGGAGGGCGCAAAGGCACATTGGGGGGATTGCCAATTTTGGTAAAGGACAACATCGACACGGCGGATGCAATGCAAACCACTGCGGGATCGCTGGCCTTGCTCGGATCCAAGCCAGCTCGTGATGCCTTCATTATCCAGAGGCTGCGGCAGTCTGGGATGGTGCTGCTTGGCAAAACAAACCTCAGTGAGTGGGCAAACATGCGCTCGCCAAAATCGAGCAGCGGTTGGAGCGCTCGCGGTGGACTGACACGAAATCCTGTGCTGCTCACCCACAGTGCGAGTGGTTCGAGTTCAGGCTCTGCGGCAGCAGTCGCTGTAGGCTATGCGCCGGGGGCAATCGGGACGGAGACCAATGGCTCCATCATCAGTCCTGCCAGCGCTTGTGGCATTGTCGGATTGAAGCCGACTGTGGGTTTGGTGAGCCGAAGCGGAATCATTCCCATCACCCATTGGCAGGATACAGCGGGGCCGATGACTCGCACAGTGAAGGATGCGGCACTGCTTCTCAATGTCATCGCAGGAACTGATCCCGCAGATGAGCAAACCAAAGAGGCGGACCAGCGACGAGCGGTCGATTACACGAAGGCGCTGCGCCCAGATGCACTGAAAGGCAAGCGCCTGGGGGTTGTCCGGGAAATGGCGGGCAGTGATGCTGCGGTATTGTCTGTGTTTGAAAACACGCTGGGTGTTTTGCGCAGTGCTGGAGCCGTGATCATCGATCCAGTGGCACTGCCAAATCAGCGTGAAATTGGTGGGCTCAGCATGACGGCGATGCTGGTGGAACTCCGCACGGATCTGAACGCCTACCTTGCGGCACGTGGTGGGCCTGTGAAATCGCTGGCGGATGTCATTGCCTTCAATGAGGCGCATCGTGACGAAGAGATGCCTTGGTTTGGACAGGAGTTTTTTGAATTGGCAGAGACGCTAGGCTTACCTGAGGCACTCGAAAAGGGGCGTCAGGCACGCGAAGCCGCGCGCCGACTTGCAGGGCCGGAGGGCATTGATGTTGCGCTGGCGGCGCATGGTTTAGACGCACTCATTTGCCCCACAAGCGACCCCATTGGCCTGATCGATCTCGCCAATGGCGACGGTCATCTTCGCGTTGCATCGACTCCTGCCGCAGTCTCTGGCTATCCGCATTTGACGGTGCCGATGGGCGAGGTAGGGGGGCTGCCGGTGGGGTTGTCATTCTTTGCGGGGGCGTGGTCAGACGGCGATCTGCTGGCCATGGGTCACGCCTTTGAGATCGCGAAGCTGTCGTGAGTTCGGGAGAGGATCTCAGAGACACGAAAAAAGTGTCCGGTCACGGAGGTTCGTGCGGGTAATTGAACGGAGGTCTTGCTTTTCGACCTTCTCCTGCGTTCAATGCCCATCTTTTATGCACCGATCCTGTATCCTCGCCATCTCTCTGCTGCTCCCCGGCCCGTTGCTTGCTGCCGATAATGCCGCACCTGCCAATGCCTCGCACGGCTTGATGCCCATCCCCGAAGCGGCTAAGACACAGCGCGCCCAAGCGGTTGCACCGCCTGCCAAAGGTGAACGCATTGTTTTTATTGGCAATGGTCTGGCGGAACGTGATGTTCACTACAGCCGTCTCGAAACAGAACTCCAGTTGCGTTACCCCGATAGCGAACTTTTCGTGCGTAACATGGGTCACCAGGGTGATACCCCCGGCTTCCGCCCGCATCCATCGCGCGTGACTCAATGGGCCTTCCCTGGAGCGGATAAGTTTCATCCCGAGCTCAATGTGCACCATGGGAAGGGCTTCTTTCCGATGCCTGATGAGTGGCTAGCCTTTCTGAAGGCGGACACCATCGTGGCATTCTTTGGCTACAACGAATCCTTTGATGGTGCCACCAAGGTGGCGAATTTTGAGGCTGAACTCGATGCCTGGGTGCAGCATACTCTGAG
>CAZCAL010000031.1:5192-18125 GCA_964496625.1 uncultured Verrucomicrobiaceae bacterium
AGCATCACATCGAAAGCCGATCCAAGGCTGGTCCATGAGGCAGTGAAGCAGAAGGACTGGTTTTGGAATAATGACTACAACCTTGTGAATGGCGTTCACGCTTTCGGACAGCGTTATGAGCCCTTCGGCCCGCAGAACTATCCAGATGAGCTGAAAAAAACACGAGAGATGGCTGCGCTACGCGATCAATTGATCCACGAAGTGGCTTCCGGGAAAAAGACGGATTTGGTGGTTGATGACAGCAAAACCCATGTCTTGCCGCCAGTGCCGACGAACTATCAACCCAGCGTCAAGAACGGTTCCAAAGATTACCTGTATGGCGAAGACGCCGTCAAGACCTTGACCGTGCCTGACGGTTATAAAGTGGAACTCTTTGCGAGTGAGAAGGAGTTCCCAAATCTGGCGAATCCAATGCAGCTGTCGTTTGACGACAAAGGTAGGCTTTGGGTGGCAACGATGCCGACCTATCCCCACTATCGCCCTGGTGATGCGATGCCGGATGACAAGATCTTGATTTACGAGGACACCAACGGTGACGGAAAGGCTGATAAAGAGACCGTCTTTGCAGATAAGCTGCAATTGCCCATCGGATTCGAATTCGCCCCAGAGGGCGTCTATTTGTCCCAAGAACCCAACTTGGTGCTGCTGCGCGATACGGATGGCGATGATCACGCGGATACCAAGGAGATCGTGCTGGGCGGCTTTGATACCCATGACACTCATCACGCGATCAGTGCCTACACCGCTGACCCCAGCGGAGCCTTTATCATGTGCGAAGGCGTCTTTCTTCATTCAAACATTGAGACTCCTTATGGCCCGGTGCGCTGTGTGGATGGTGGCTTTTACCGCTATAGCCCGCAGCGCGGACAGCTTGAGCGGACAGCGCAGTTGAGCATCCCCAATCCCTGGGGGGCTGTCTTTGATTCCTGGGGTCAGGATTTCTTTATCCATACGTCCGGCACCAGCATGAACTGGATGTTGCCGGTTGAGGTAAAACCTGCGTTTGGTAGTAAAACGCCGTCCACTCCAGACCTCGTGCCAAAAGGGCAGAGTGTGCGTCCTACCTCTGGGTTGGAGGTTGTTTCATCGCGCCACTTTCCCGATGAGGTGCAGGGGGATCTGATCCTCTGCAATGCCATTGGTTTTCTTGGCATCAAACAGCATCAAATCGAAGACGATGGCACCGGTTGGAAGACCACCTTCCGTCACGATCTGTTAAAGAGCACCGATGGGAATTTCCGCCCAGTGGATCTGGAGTTCGCACCGGATGGATCGCTGTATGTGATTGATTGGCACAACGTCCTCATTGGCCACATGCAACACAACGCACGTGATCCGCTGCGCGACCACGTCCATGGACGTGTGTATCGGATTACTTATCCCTCCCGCCCGTTGGTGACGCCGCCGCAAGTGGCTGGAGCGAGCGTTTCGACGTTGTTGGACAACCTGAAGCTGCCAGAACTCCGTGCGCGCTATCGCAGTCGCCGTGCATTGCGCGGGCATCCCGCCAGCGAGGTGCTGCCTGCGGTGAAGGCGTGGGTTGCCTCTTTGGATAAAAGTGATCCGCAGTACGAGCACAACGTCCTCGAAGCGCTCTGGACGACATGGGGACTCAACGCTGCCGATGATGCCCTGCTGCGTCAGATGCTGAACGCGAAAGACTTCCATGCTCGCGCTGCTGCCGTTCGCGTGCTGCGCTATAACACGCATCGCACGCCAGACTATGCAGCTCTTTTGGAAAAAGCTGCCGCCGACGAACAAGGGCGCGTTCGGCTTGAGGCGATTGTCGCCGCTTCATGGCTGACGGATATTCCGGTGGCGAAGAAGATCGTCGCCATCGCCAGCAGCAAGCCATTGGACGTGTGGAGCGAAGGCGCGGCAAAGACGGCCGCAGATCGGCTCAACGGCATCGCTGAAAAACCCGTCGCAGAATACGTTCAGGTTCCTGCGCCAGCCCATCTGAGCGCAGAAGCGAAGAAGCAATTTATTGCCGGGCAAGAAGTGTACAATCGTGAAGGTCACTGCATGACTTGCCACCGAGGCGATGGCAATGGCTTAGCGCCTGCCTTCCCTCCCATCGCTGGCAGTCCGTGGGTCAAGGATGACGAACGACTTATCAAAATCGCACTCTTTGGCCTCATGGGACCCATTGAGGTGAATGGCAAGAAGTTCGACGGCCAAGTTCCAATGACGCCGTTTGGCGGGATGCTGAAGGATGACGAGGTTGCAGCCGTGTTGACCTTCGTGCGCAATCACTTCGGTAACAAGTCGGAGCCGATCTCTGCGGAGCAGGTCAAGGCGGTGCGCGCCAAGTATCCTGGCCGATTGACCTTCTTCACCACCGAGGAGATTTTGAAGGAGCACCCGTTGGAGTAGTGGCCGATCTCAGGCGGAATGCGGGGTTAGGAGCCCTGCATCTCTTTCACATGCTTGAGGGCGGCTTCCTGCATGAACTGAGATGCGGCGGGTGTGTTGGTGTGTCCGCTCAGTGGATCGGTGTGGATGGCCTTTGGAATCGTCAGCGCGTTGTAGGCAGCGAAGATGCTGCTGGAGGGGCAGGTGTTGTCGATAAAACCGGCAGTGACGGCGGCTCCCTTAGCGTGAGTGCGGCGTGCGAAGTTGATGTTATCAAAGTAGCGCGCGGTTTGTAGTTCATCGTCATTGGGTTTTCCGTCGGTGATCGTGACGAGCTTTGGCCAGCCATTGATGCGATCCACGAGGATGCCACTGTGGTCGCCGCCTGCTGGGACGCCAGCGCAGAAGAAGGTCACCCGCTCATCAAGTCCCGCCGCGGCGAAGGCCTGGAAACCACCTTGGCTTGAGCCATAGACGATGACGGTTTTGCCATCCCACTCAGGCTGCGCTGTGAGGAAATCGATGGCGCGGATCAGGCGCAGAAACATGCCTTTGAAGTAGTTCGTCTCGCGGTCACTGCGCCCGACGTAGCGATAGTTTTTCAGAGCGCCATTCTCCAGCTCCTTATAGAAAGCAGCATCTTTGCCATTGGCGATGCCGTGGGCGTTGATGTCCATCGCCAGCATCCCTCCAGCCCGATCTGCCCAAGAAACTGCAGTTGGCAAGCTGGAGCCGTTGACTCCCGCCCCGTGGGTAAAGAGGATCGCTGGAAGGGACTTGGGCTTGGCTCCTTTGGGTCGGCCCAAGTAGCCGCTGACGGGTGCGCCCAGGCAAGTAATCTGCACATCAAACGCCTCCACCTTTTTGGAGGGGCTGGGCACGGGTGTCAGTGCGGTCTCCATCTTCACTGCTGCGAGTGCTGTTTTCTGTTTGGACCAAAAGGCATCAAAATCGTCTGGCACAGGCAGGCTTGGTTTGATCGTCAGCGGATCAAAACCTGCGCCCGCTAGTGCTGCTACCTTTAGGCCGGGGACGATCACGCGAAGTTGCAAGAAGCCGGGTTCATTCAATGAACCAGTGATCGCTCCCACACCGTCTTTGAGCATCACTTTCTGAACAGGCTGCGGCTTCCAGCCATCCTTGGAAAAGAAGCAGTCAGCTTCGGTGAGGTTCGCTGCGGGTTTCCCGCCAGAGGTTACCTTGAAAGTGAACGTTGCAGTTTCTCCGACATGATAAAGCGCGTCCGCATGATCTGTCCCCATCGTGACTGCCAGGCCCGCTGTCGGGGTTTCGGCGCGAAGAGTGATGCTGAGAGCGAGACAAAGGAGACCTGTAAGAGCCGTGGAGTAGTGCATAAATTGGTATGACCTCAACGCTGTACGTGGAGGTGTAATTTCGGCTCATGCAGGTGCGGCTCAAAACCGCACTGTCAACTGGGTGGCAAAGAGATGATCGCCTTCGGGGTCTTCGCCTGACCGCTGCGAATAGCTGTACTGCAGCTTGGCCTGAAGATTGCGGCTGAAGCGATGGCCTAGAGCGCAATCGATCCGCCACCGTTCGAGTCCCCACTCGGTGTTGGTGGAGGGGGCTTCGTCGAAAAATGCCTGGCTTAGTCGCAGGGCTGTCCAGGTGGTTGCGGTGAGCTTGTACTTGGCTTCGGCTTGGGTCGTCAGCACTTTCACTGAGCCGACGGAGGGCACTTCAAATTTTGCTCCAATGATTTCCGCCCAAAGCTGCCAGTGACCGTGGGCATAGGCGATATCTGTGCCGAGAGTCGTTTGCTCGTAGTCTCGCCATGATTCTTGGGGCGGAATGACCTCGCTAGATTCAGGCCGCAGATAAGGCCCTTGTGCACCTGAAAATCCGACATTCCACTCCGGGGATGGCCTCCATCCCAGCCTTCCTGCGAAATTCGCCGCATCGAATCCAGACTCAATCGCATCCCAGCGATCCGGCTGGGCTGAGGGCGCTGCTGTTTTGATTTCGAAGGCATAATCGAAGTCCTCAATGCGGCCCGAAATGGCAGCTCCGGTGATGTAAGCTGGGCCCCAGATGATTGGTAGCCAGGTGCGCTTGTTTGCTGGTAGCGATCGCCGATTCAAAAAGCCATCCACTGTTCCTGGTCCGCCATCATCGGACACCGAGAGCAAGTCCTCGTAGGCTGTCGGTGCGGTGACGAAGGGGTTGTCCCAGGAAAGGTTACGCCGAGGGTAGCTGCCGAAGACTGTGGCAAACTTGCCCACTCGAAGCTGGAGACGATCATCGCCAGTCGGACGCCAAAGCAGGTAGTACTCATCAAGGCGGACCTCACCGTCTGGCGCGTAGCCAGGATCGAAGCCGCGATCAAGTCGTGCCTGGCCATGCAATCTCCACTGGTCCCCTTTTTCTAAATCAAGGAAGGCGGCGAGACGTGGTTGAACGAAGGCAGTGGACGTGGATTCGATCAGGCCGGGTGCTTGGGATTCGGTGATGTAGAGCTCCGTGTCTTGGAGAAAAGAGAGGTCTGCTTGGAGGGAGCCATCGCTCCAGGTGAGAGCGTCGTCGATGCTCTCCAGGATCTCCTGCGCGTGGCAAAGCGGTGCAAGAGTTGCGACGATGAGGATGGCGATGAGTGACGGTAGAGTCTGGCGCATGTCAGGAAGAGATGGACGTGACGCGATAGGCGAGAATGCGGGAAGCGAAACCCTTCAATTGTAGGGGTTCGTCCAAGGATTGCAGTTGAATATCAGCAGGCAAAGGATCCCGGGTGGATTCATCCACGATGATTTCCCCGGCGGCAGCGGCAGAGCATAGACGGGCGGCGAGGTTGACGCGTTCACCCACAACGGTGTAGTCCGCCCGGTTCTCGGCACCGATGCAGCCTGCCACCACGGCACCGCTAGCGATACCAATGCCAATACCGAGGGGCAGGGGAGAGTTTTGGTTGAGATCTGCTCTGGCGGCGATCATTTCCCAGGCGCAACGAACAGCGTTTTCGGGGTCGTGCCCATGACTGGTGGGCGCACCAAAGACAACCATGACCGCATCTCCTGCAAACTGAGTAATGACACCGTGCCAGCGATAGACGACGGCTGTTAGTGCCCCCATGTGTTCGTTGAGAATGCGGATTACCTCTGCGGGATCACGGCCGACAGTCATTGCGGTGTAGCCGCGGATATCACAGAAGAGGATACTGACTTCACGGGCTTCACCCCCGAGTTGAATCTTGCCCGCCATCAACTGCTCTGCCACTTGCGAATCGGTGACCATGCTTAGCACAGAGTGATAGCGTTCCTTGAGGGCAAGTCCCTCTGTCATCTCATTGAATGCAGAATTAAGAGAACTAAATTCCTGGAGAACTGCGGAGGGCAATCTGACTTTCAGATTTCCCTGGCTCACTTCGTGGGTTGCGCCGACGAGGGCATCAATGGGTCGGCTGAGTTGACGAGAGAATGCAAAAGCCAGCAGAGCAGCGATGCACAATGCAAACAGACCAATGCCGAGCACGCGTAAGATCAGGCGGTGCTGCTGATCCTGGAATTCCGCCAACGGGAACAGGCTGATGAGGGTTGTTTCGGGAAAGGCGGAACCTGGATTAAGTACGTGGCGTTGGATGCGGTAGTCTTGTCCACCGAGTTCAAGTTTTTTTGCACTGGGGTCCGCGCCTTCGAATCGGAGTTTCTGGACGTCTGCGACTCCTTCGCCCAGGATCGTATCACCGACGGCGATCAGCGGAATCAACCGATGCGAACCAGGGGTGTCTGACGCAAGCTTGATTTGTTTGCCAAGGAAGATCTGTCCGACGGTATGGTCAAACTTCCTCACAGGGAGAGCCAGTACCCTGAAGATGCGATCCCTTGGTAGCCGGACAAAGCCCAGATTGGTATCAATGGTCTCACTGGTGAGTTGAGAAGCGATGGGTTGAAGTTGCTGCGCGAGGCTTGCCTGGAATTCGACATCCAAGAGTCCCGCTCGACTGTCTGCGGGGGGGGCAATTAGCCCGCCGTTCGTTGCGGCAAGCCGGAAGAAGTCGAAATCCCCGAGTCGCACCTCGTCAGAAGCAACGTTGTAAGTTTCGGGATCACCTTCTTCGAGGGCGGCAAAAACGCGAACTGAGTCTCCAAGGCTTGCCTGAAATTCTACGGCCGCAGTTTGCGCCTGCTGGTCGCGTTTGAAGCCTTCCGCCTGCTGGTTGAAGATAACATCCACCATGGAGTCAAACGAGGCGCTGTTCTGCGATTGGGCCACTACAAGCACCGCCGCCACCGTTGCAGCCACAACGGCGAGGATGATTTGCAGCAACCGTGTGCGGAAGGTCATAAAACTCTTTGAATCTAGGGGGAGACTTGGACGCTTGTCGTGGCTCCGTCGCGAATGGTGATCGCTTTTTGAAGAGTCTTTTCCGAAGGAAGCAGCGCCTTGAGGGTATAGTCGCCTGCAGGCACCTTGGGGATTTTGAAGCTGCCATCTATCCCTGTGGTGGTAAACCAAGGAGTATCCACCACAAGCACGAGGCAACGCATGTGCTGGTGGATCTCGCAATAGATTTTAACGAGACCAGGTTTGTCAAAAGAGATGAGTGGGCTGGGCTCACCTTTGCGGTAGCGCCCGAGGTCAAAACGACGAGTTCGGGAATAGGAGAACACGTTGTGAAACTCGTCGTCCCGATTCGGGAACTCCGCCTTGCTACCAGTTTGCGTGACCGCAAATGAGGGGCGGAATTGATAGCCTTCTTGGCGAATTTGGAGGACCTGCTTGGTGCGTGATTCCGGATAGATACCGGAACTGGATTCCACATAGACGATGGCGCGTGGAGCGTCCTCCTCCTGGACGGGCTTCTGAGTGTCAGGTTTGTAGCCGGGCTTGACCGCGGGAGGCTTTGGGCGATCGAGAGTTATTTTGCCTTCGATCATCCCATCTGCCCAAACTGGGTTCGTGAGCAGAGTTACCAGCAAGAAGAGTCGTGTGTGGGCGGAGGTCATGCTGGAGGCATTTTGCCGCATTCAGGAGCCATGCCAAGATGAATCAGCACTTGGGATTGCCTCTTGAGTAGGCTTCATCTAGCATCTGGTCATGCCTTCACCGTTCCCTTCGTTTGCAGATTCAGAAATGACAGTACTGGCTGCCAATGTCGCGCAGCGGCGGATCACCTTTTACGATAGGGCGCTGGAGACGAATCCACAGGCACTGCTGCAAGGCTTGCCCGCACAAGCCGCATCCAATGCTTTGCGAGGCATCGCTGCTGATGAAGGTACCGTTTGGCTGTCGATGGATGGTGGCACCTCACTGGTGCCGATCTGGAACAATGGGCCTGATGCTGGGCGCATGGTGGGCGGCTTCCGTCTCGCGTCGAATCAAGGGATCACAGGTTGGGTCTTCACCAGTGGCATGGCCGCTTGCGAGAGTGAGGTGTGCCTCAATCAGCAGCAGCATCGGGAACTGGACCGCACGCTGGGTGTATTGACCTGGGCAATGCTCGCCGTACCGTTGAGGTTGGCGGACGAACGGCGCGGGGTCTTCACGGCAGTGCGGTTGATTCGTCTGGATGCACTTCCTGATCTACAAACGGTGCCCCTCAATCGACAAGACTTTCCTTCCGATTTTGTTCCGCCGGATTCTTTCAGCGTCGATGATCTTGCTTCGATTGAGGTGGCCGCACAAATCATCGGTCGTCTGGTAGATCATCGGTTAACGGCTTGGGCGCTAGGATGGGAAGAATGACCATGGGGCAAAGCCGCATCGAAATATGAAGAATCCCTTGTTTGATGAGAGCCTCCTGGAAGCCGCCGTCTCTGCTTTCCGTAAAAGCAGCGGCAAAGGTGTTCGTATTGCCATTCTCGATTCGGGGGTGGATACGGAACACCCGGCGTTGGAGGGCTTCCGTTTGGCTGACGATGTGGCACTGGTCCGTGAGGGAGAGTTTGTCACTGCCGTGCCTGGCACTGGTGACATGATCGGTCACGGCACGGCGATAGCGTGGTTGATTCATACCTTGGCCCCTGAGGCGGAAATCGGAAGCTTTCGGGTCTTAGATAGTGACTTGCGCTCGCGGGCGACGGTGGTCTGGGAGGCGGCGAGGCTGGCGATGCAGCGCGGCTATCACATTCTCAATTGCAGTTTTGGCAGCCCCGGGGAGGCGCGGTTGGTGATGCCGTACAAGGAGTGGACTGATGAAGCCTACCTCAAGCGAGTCCATGTGGTGGCTGCTTGCAACAATGAGGATGCTGGTTTCCGTGAATGGCCGGGCTGGTTTGCCTCTGTAATTACGGTCAATTTGGCGCAGATGAGTCCAAATAAGTGGCTGCAGCGTCCTGGCAGTTTCGTCGAGTTCGCTGCGCATGGTCACGACGTAGAAGTGCCGTGGCAAGGTGGATGGAAAAGGGTCACGGGCAGCAGTTTTGCGGCGCCTCGTCTGACGGCGTGGCTGGCAAGACTGCTCGCAGTTCATCCTGATTTAAGCATTGAAGAGGCAAAAGAGTGGCTGCGGCGTTTGGCTGGACACGAATCAGGGGGTGCGTGAGCGGATTGCGCGCCCAAGGTAGCGAAGCCACTCGGGATGATCCTTCAGTACTTGAGCGATCAATGCGCGTTCGCTAGCATCCGCAGAACCAGAGGCAAAGTGATCCAGGCGTGCTGCGATGTCTTCTGGGGGATCCCCAGCGTCATGGCCCTCGACTTCCGGAGAAAGTCGGCGGAGAAACTGAGTGAGGATGGCGTGGTCGTGTTCAGGATTCATAGCGTGATCGAAAATAAAAGATTCACGGTTAGATGAAGGGAGACTCGGGAACTTGCGCAGAAAGATAATTTTTTTACATCGACGGGCCGAGGATGGCCTCAGCCCCTTCTCCACAGGCTTCCATCAGATCCTGCCATGAGATTTGCAACGAAGGTTCCCGTTCAGCGATGAAGGCGAGCGTGGCATCGCGGATTTGCTCCATCGCTTGCTGTTTTTTTCGGGAAATGGTGCCTTCGTGACAACCTCCCCACAGATCACATAGGTCTCGCTGCTTCACGTCCTGGAGAAGCGAAAGGCGCATCACCAACAGTGCATCCGCATCCACTAGGCGCAGAGCATGTTGCAGCGCATCCCGCAATAATTCCGCCAGCGGCGTCTCTTGAGGTGCTGCCGCTGCGTCCAGGGCCAATCTCTCCATCACGTCACCGGTCTCATCATCTGCTGCCAGACTGGTGGCGGGGATCATCCGACGATGCTTTCGCAAATACTCCAGCCAGTGGTTCGAGGCCACGGTCCGGATGAATCCCTGCAATGGACCGCTCCCCGTGTACGCACCAAGTTTTTTCTGAGCCCACAGACGCTCCATGACGATGCCGAGCACCTCGTGTGCGTCCGCATCGGTCGCGCCTTGTGCGATCAGTCGGCTAAGTATGGCTGGTTTCAACTCGACCTCGAATCGATCCCAGGCGGCTGGTAGGCCATCCAAGAGGTCTTGGGCAAATTCGAAATCTGCACCGTAGAAGCTGGGGGAAGTGGATTCTGAAGTCACGGGGGCAAGCGGTGGTTCCTTATAAAACGGACCTTGGAGGGCGAAAGCATAATTTTTTCAACAATTTGCGCAAGTCGAAGCATCGACCTGCATCCAGCTCATGTGACGGAGGCACAAACACCTCCAGCAAGACATTCAAACCCAGTATCCCCCCAAACCAAGATGAAAACGATCACTCACTTCAAACATTATCTCCTTACCGGCTTGTTGGCACTGCCACTTCTGGTTTCAGCGCCAGTCAATGCACAAACCACTGTTTCCAGTGGCACCGGCGTTCTCACCGCTACCAGCGGTCTGGATTTTTCCAGAGCGGCAAAGCTTTCCCGTCCAACGCTGGTGATTCTCATTCACGGTGGGACAGCCCGCCCCGAGGCTGACCCAATGCCCTGGGAGCCAATTGGCCGGGACAAACGCCCCGGCACGATCGGATACTCTCGCTTCTATTTCGATTTCCCCTTTGTGGCTCGTCTGCTAGGCGCAACAACCTCAGTTTTCACCATGCAGGGCGGCAATCAGAGTCGCCTCACCGCTACGACTTGGAAAACCACTCTCATTGACGGGAATCGGGCGAATCAGTTCGCCTTCCCTCGGGATCCGGCTCCATTTCGGGGGCGCTATGCTGGATTGGCGGTTGCGCTTGTCAGATCCAATGGGTCTCAGTCGATTGGCGGGCAGTCCAAAGAGGTGCTGGATGAAATTCGCAACCTCGTGGCCAGCTTCCAGTCCTTTGCGGGGCGGGTGCCTTACGTGGTGTTGGTCGGACATAGCAAAGGTGGCTTGGTTTCCCGTTACTTGATGAGCATCCCTGATGGCAGTTCCGCAGGGCACAATCTGAGCGCTGCGGATCGCACCTTTCTCCGTAGCCTGAGGGATAAGACAAAGTATTGCATCACCATTGGTTCCCCCCACACAGGCAGCCCTCTCGCAGACTATGCGACGGACTTCCGGACCAGCGCCATTACTGCGATGCAAAACGTGGTGAACGCCGTTTGGACCGCCTCCCGTGCTGCGGCGGGCTTGGTGCGAATCACCTTACCAGCTACTCCTCCAGTGAACGTAAATTCTGGTGTCACGCAGCTGATCGGAGATCCTGCTGACCTTGGTAACCTGACGACTGAGTTCTGGGCCGCGATGAACAATGGCGACCTGCATCCTTCCCGCATGGTCCGCAGTGATGGCAGCATGATTCCCTTTTACCTTTATGGTGGCCGCACACCTGGTGATGCTTTCTATAGTCTGGCACGGTTTGACGGTGCTGGCGGCCCTAGCGCCCAGATCGTGGCAGATGCCAACCACCCAGAACATGTGGGTGTGATGATGACGACGTCGCTCATGGGACTTGACTACATGCTGCACAACCTAGCTGAAGGGGATTGGGGTCGAATTTTGACTGTCGGCAGCAATAAGAATCTGGACATCGTTCGTCGCTCCTATCCAATCTGGGGCCTTCCTCGCAGCCGCATGTCCAATCCTGGGGAACGCCTGTTCCCCTTTGGCAAAGAAGGTGCTCCAATCTACTTCCTCCGTAATACAGGAGATCGCGAGACTGACAGTGACGGCCTAGTGGGAATTGATTCGGCCATGGGTATCGGTCTATTCACTGGCCCCGTCACGATTGAGGCGATGCAGGCCCTGCGGATCGCCCTCCCTCAAGGGATTTTGGAACCCTGGGATCATACGCTGAACGTCGCCCCTTCCGGTCAACCCTTCAAAGGTGGTGCTTGGTATCGCCGCTACTCGGGCACGTGGAACTTCCAAAACCACTCTACGTTGACGAAGCGGGCCGAGTTAGGGACCGAATTCAACCGTGTGCTGCGTTCCGCTGGTCCTTACGCACGCACGACGGGGACACTGAGTGTGTGGTGAGATTAGGCGAAAACTGGGTTTGAATCAACACCCCGGAGGGCAGCGAGCCTCCGGGGTGTTTTGTGTTGTCACAGTCCCCACCGGACGGACCTATAATTTCCACGCAATGCTTTTGCGTTCCCGCTCGCTCGCTCTTATTCTCGCTTCTACCCTATACGCCACCATGAAACTTCCTTTGGTCCAGTGGATCGCACGCTCGTTGAGCGTGCTCGTCGGAGATTTTAGCTGGAGGCCGCCGGGGTGGTTGCGATGGTTTTGTGGGCTGCTTTTTGGGAGCTTGCGGGGGCATCCGCTGCGGTGGGTGTTTTCGTTGCTTGGAATGGGACTGCTGAGTTTTGGGGGGGTGAAGGGTTGGGAGTGGTGGCAGTCCCACCGGCCCCGGCCGAAAATCCAGGTGGTGGATCGGAAGACCACCATCAAAGTGGAGGCACCAGGGCTGGCTGAAGTGGCTGACGATGGGCTGGTCACTCCGCGGCCTCTGATCCTCAATTTTTCTCAGTCGGCAGCACCGCTGGATTTGATCGGCAAAGAATTGGTGGCTGGCGAGGTCTTGCTCGCCCCGGTGGTCGAGGGTAACTGGAAGTGGGCAAGTGATCAGCGGCTCGTGTTCACTCCGGTGAAAGACTGGCCTGCAGGAACGGAGTATGGGGTGAAGCTGCAAGCCGCTGCGCTGGCTAAAGAAGCCAAGTTGGAAAGCACTGAAGTGTCATTCGCATCACCGGCGTTCAACGTGGAACTGAAGGATGCGGAGTTTTATACTGACGTCAAAGATCCCACCATTCATCAAGTGGTCGTGCATCTGACGAGTTCACATCCTCTGGATAAGGCGGAACTGGAGAAGCATCTGAAAGTGGAGGTCTTGGGGGCGGCACCCATCTTCGCCTGGAAGGACAAGACGCCTGCCAAGACGTTCACCGTGGTGGAAGGAAAAAAGAAGAAGGAGTTCTGGATTCGCACCACTCGTATCGCTGTGCCGGAGAAGGAGGACTTCGTCAAAGTGTCGCTCACTGAAGGCCTGACCACACTAAACGGGGGCAAGGGAACTTCCAAAACGCTCGCAGAAAAGGTGCGGGTGCCTGATGCAACGACGGGGTTCAAGGTGGAGTCTGTGGATCCGATGATTGTGCGCACGGAGGACGGTGAGCCGCAGCAGTTTGTCTTCATCGAGACCGAAGGTTACGTGGCGGGTGATGTGTTGGCGAAAAACTTGGAGGCGTGGCTGCTGCCC
>CAZCAL010000032.1:0-6050 GCA_964496625.1 uncultured Verrucomicrobiaceae bacterium
ACTTGAAGCACTTAGCACTTACCAATCCTCCTACTTGACTCCGAGAGCCAGGACCGTTTGGAAATGGGGGCTTTTTGCCTCGCGATGCACCACGTTGGTCTCAATTTCTCTGAAACCTGCTTGTTGGAGCATCTCGGTGAGTTCTGCCTCGGAAAAACCCAGCCAGACATCGGCATAAAGTTCGCGGGCCTTCTCGAAGTGGTGGCTGAGGAGATCCAGGATGGCGATGCGACCGCCCGGTTTCAGGATCGCGTGGGCGGCCTTGAGGGCGCTCAGTGGATGGCTAGCGTGGTGCAGGGCTTGGCTGAGGATGGCCAAATCGACGCTACCTGGGTCGAGCGGTGGGTTTTCGAGGTCGCCGAGGCGATACTCAAGATTGGTGAAGCCGTGCTTTTGGGCGAGCTCAGCCCCGTAGGCGACCATCTTTTCGGAGTTATCGATGGCATAGACCTTGGCAGCACCCTGGGCGAGGAGTTGGGACAGGGTGCCCTCGCCGGCCCCCAGATCTGCGATGATGAGGGGAGGGAGGAGCTTGATGAGGGTCTCGCCGAGAGCCTTCCAGGAGCGACCGGGGATGTAGTGACGGCCAAATTTTCCCGCCAGGGCGTCAAAGTATGCTTGAGCGGTTTGGGCACGCTTGCGCAGGACGACACGGAGCGCGGCGGTGTCCGACCGCGATTCCCGCAGCTCGCTGGCAGCGGCTTCAAGCAGGGCCAGGAAGTGTTCGTTGGCCTCGCGTTCCTTTGCGGTGGGTTCTTCCAGGCTGTAGAGCCGGTTTTTGCCGGAACGACGGTCTTGGACGAGGCCTGCGGCCTTTAATTTGCCGAGCTGGGCGGAAATGTTTGATTGGGGGAGAGTGAGGATTTCTTGAAGCTCCGCCACGGAAAGCTCCTCCTGACGAAGTAGCACGAGGATACGGACCCTGGTGGGGTCAGCAATCAGGCTGAGCGATTTCAAGATTGACGCCATGCTTCGGTGGGATACTCTCTCCGGCCATACGCATCAACGTATCATCATTCATCAATATCAACCAAAATCCCGCTATGCCGAGCTCCTTTATCTTTTCCTCCGAATCCGTCGGGGAAGGCCATCCTGACAAAGTTTGTGACACCATCTCTGACGCCATCCTGGACGCCTGCTTGACGGTGGACCCCAAGAGCCGTGTGGCCTGCGAGACCTTTGCCAAGAGCAATATCGTGGTCGTCGGTGGTGAGATCACCATCCCGAAGCTTCAGGACAAAAAGAAGGGCACTACGAAGCCCATCGATGAAGTGATCAATGTCGGCAAAGTGATTCGCGATGCTGTGCGCGGTATTGGTTACACGAATGACGACGACATTTTCCATGCCGATAAACTTTTCATTAACAACTACCTCACGATTCAGAGCCCGGACATCGCGCAGGGCGTGAATGCGGAAGGCGCAGAAGGCAAAAAGCATACCGAACAAGGTGCTGGTGATCAGGGCATCATGTTTGGTTACGCCTGCAATGAGACGCCAGAGCTGATGCCTGCGCCGATCATGTATGCTCACCGACTGGGCCGGGAATTGACCCGCATCCGCAAGGCTGGCAAGTTAGCCAAGTGGTTGCGCCCCGATGCAAAAAGCCAAGTGTCCGTTGAATATGTGGACGGGAAGCCTACACGCATCGTGAACGTAGTCATTTCCACCCAGCACGCGGAAAGCGTCGCGCACGCAGAGATCGAAAAGTTCTGCATTGAGCAAGTCATCAAAAAGGTGCTGCCAAAAGGGATGCTGACGAAGGACACGGAGTATCTCATCAACCCAACGGGTAAGTTTGTGGTAGGTGGTCCTCAGGGCGATAGCGGCCTGACGGGTCGCAAGATCATTGTCGATACTTACGGTGGCATGGGCCGTCATGGTGGCGGTGCATTCTCCGGCAAGGACCCATCTAAAGTGGATCGCAGCGCAGCCTACATGGGCCGCTGGGTGGCGAAGAACATCGTGGCGGCAGGCTTGGCCGAACGTTGCGAGATCCAGTTCGCCTACGCCATCGGGCACCCGATGCCAGTTAGCGTGCATGTCGATACGTTTGGCACGGGCACCATCAGTGATGACGCGATCCTTTCTGCTGTGCTGAGCGTGTTCTCCTTCAAGCCTGCGGACATCGTGAAGCAATTGAATCTGCTGCGCCCGATCTACAGCAAGAGCACCAACTACGGCCACTTCGGCAAAGACGATGCCGACCTCACTTGGGAAAGCACCTCCAAGGCTGCTGCTCTGCAAAAGGCGGCCAAGTAAGACAACGAGTCACTCTGAGACGAACCAACCTCAGTGCGCGTCACGGTCGAGAGATCGTGGCGCGCTTTTTGTAATCGGATGCTGTGGTGGTGCCCCCAAGAATCTCGTGCGTCAGCACCTTGGACTGCGTGCAGCCCTGCTGCCGCTTTTTGGAGGCAGCCCTGCTGCCGGACACTGCCTTGGTGTTTCTAAACACCGAACTGCTACCGCGTTGGCGAAGCCTTCCGGTTTGATGCCAGTCTCAAGCACTGATCGCCAGCAGGGCTGGCTGGGAAAAGCGGCAGCAGGGCTGCCGCAGTCCAAGGCGCCTGTGGCTCATCGTCCAAGAGGGGCAGGGGTAGCCATTTGGGAGTCGGCTTCGGCGGTGCCTCGTGGACAATCTCCTACGGGGTATTGCAGTGGCTGCAGGTGACGAAGCGGGGTGGCAGTGCCAATCCCGTGGAGAGGTGCCCCGCATTGTTGGCTGTCATTGGTGCAGTCCAGAGGGAGTGGAGGCGAGGGCGAGAATCGAACTCGCGCATACCGGTTTTGCAAACCAGTGCATTACCACTTTGCTACCTCGCCAAAAAGTCAGGCCAGTATACTAGGCTGAGTCTGCGGGGTGTCAACTTGAGCTTATGTTTCTTTGAAGAGAAATGCAGGGTTACCTTCCAAGGGCGCGCTGCAGATCGTGCTCTGCCTTGTTGTAGTTGGAGACGGCTTCGACGCGGCTTAGGCGGGCTCGGGTGAGTTCTTCGCGGGCGAGGAGGTATTCGAGGACGACGCCGAGCTGGCTGGCTTGGCGTTCCTTGGCCAGTTTCACCATCTCTTCAGCGGCGGTGACGGCTTCATCGTTGATGGAGATCTGATCGCGCGCGGACTTGGCTTTGGCCGTGGCTTCGACGACTTCACGGCCGATACTTGCTTTGATTTGTGAGGTCTGGAGCTTGCTGGCTGCTTCGCGCGCGTCGGCGATTTTCTGGCGTTGGCGATCAAAGAGGCCGCCGGGCCCAATCTTCCAGCTCAGGCCGACGAAGAAGTCGTGGCTATCGTCGAAGTTTCCCCACTCGCCCGAATAACCACCACCGAGGCCTCCTCCAGTGTAGCCTGCTTGTACGCTTGGCAGCATTGGGGCGATGCGGGCGCGATCTTTCTCGATGCTAGCAGCGCTGCCAACGGCATCGGCGGCTTTGAGTTCGGGGCGGTTTTGGGTGGCGCTGGAGATGAGCGAAGTGATCCCGGTCAGCTCAATGAGTCGGACGGGCACAAGGTCAGCCTTTGCTGGGCGGAGTTCGGTTGCGGGTGGGAGGCGCAGCACTTCTGCGAGCGCTGCGGCGCTGAGATCGCGCTTTTCCTGGCTCTGGCGGATGCTGAGTTTGGCGCGGCTGACCTGGGTCTGCACGCGGAGGAGGTCAGCGCGGAAGGCAGTGCCTGCGGCGACGGCTCCTTCGAGCTGCTTTGCGTAGTCCTGAGTCAGGCGCAGGTCGTCTTCGATGACGGCGACTCCGGCTTCTGCATTGAGGAGATCAAAGTAGCGAGTGACAGCTTGATTGACGATGTCGCGCCGTGCGGTTTCCGCGAGTTGCTCGGCGGCGATGGCGCGTTGTTGGGTGGCGAGCGCGGCAAAGTAGAGATCGCCTGGTGCCCAATCAATCATGAGGTTGGCCCCGACGGAGTACTGCTGCTTGCCTGCATCAAAAACCACACCATCGACGGCTTGAATATTGCCTTCATGAGCTTTGTAGCCAAAACCGAGGCTGAGGCTGGGCCAGAAGCGCTGCCAAGCCAGCTTTGATTCTGCAAGGGTCTCTGCGTGTTTGACTCTGGCGAGTTCGATCTCGTCATTGTTTGCGCCCGCGAGTTTCATCACGGTCGGGAGATCGACGTGCCTGGTTTCTGATGCGGCTGCGAGTGATGCGCAGGTGAGCAGGACGAGTGGGGCGGAAAAACGAAAGAGGTAGGTCATGGCGGTGGAAGTTTCGTTGTCCGTTACTTCACGGTCACGGGCTGTTTGTCTGTCAGGGGGGTAGTGCCAGGGAGGAGGATGATGTCATCTGGTTTTAAGTCTGGGACTTCGACGTTGATGCCGTCGTTGTAGCCAGGTTTGATGGCTGTCTTCACAGCCTTTCCATCGATGAATTTGAAGACAAATGAATTGGCCTTTTCCTTCACTAGTCCGGCGATGGGGATGAGGGTGGTGTTCTCGTGCTTCTCCACGGCGATGCGTGCGGTTACAAACATACCTGGGCGGAGTTTGCCATCGTCATTTTTGATGTCTGCCTCCACCAGCATGGTGCGTGTGGCGGGATCGAGGGTATTGGTGAAACGGCTGACAGTGCCTTTGATGGATGCGCCTCCGAGGGCATCGACTTTGCCATCGACCATCAGTCCGGGCTGGATGAGTGAGGTCTCGATTTCGATCACTGGAATCTGGAGTCGGAGTGTGCCGAGATCGGCAACTTGGAGCAAGGTGTCGCCACCGGCGGCAGAGTATGCGCCGGGATCGACGAGACGCTGGGTAATGGTGCCTGCAAAAGGAGCTTTGATTTGGGCGAAGTCTAGCAAGGTGGTTGCGCGATCTTGGCTGGCTTTTGCGATGGCGAGTTTTGCCTCGGCGTCATCGACGGACTGAGGCAGAACGAGGTCGGGCGATTTGGCGCGTGCTTCGTGCAGTCGTTTCACCTCCACCTCCGCTGCGGAGACTTCAGCGCGATGTTTGATGAGATCTGCTTCAAGTTCTGGGACTTCGATTTGGATCAAGTCTTGCCCCCCCTTGACAAGATCTCCGATGTCAACTGCGACGCTCTTGACATAACCGGCAACGCGCGCTTTGAGGGCGACCTGTTGCCAAGGGGCAAGGCTGGCGGGCAGGGTGATCCAGCGGTGGATGGTGCCCTGCTGGGGTTTAGTGGCCGGGAGTTCCAGCGCAAACGTCTGGGAGGCCAAGAGGGTGAAGAGGAGGAGGTATCGCATGAGAAATGAGGGTTGGCTATGCTTTATCAGCGGCATCAAAGAGCGCGCTCTGGGCGTCATCGGGATCTAGCGATGCGGTCGTGGATTTGCGACTGGCAAGTAGCGCAAACATGGCGGGCAGGATCAGTAATGTGGCCACCGTGGCTAATGCGAGACCACCCACCACTGCACGGCCAAGTGGCGCAGTCTGATCTCCACCTTCGCCCATGCCGAGGGCGAGCGGCAGCATGCCGGCGAGCATGGCAAAGCTGGTCATGAGGATGGGGCGAAGGCGGCTGACGGCCCCTTCAATGGCTCCGGCACGGCGGTCGCCATGGGTGGCGAGACGGGTGCGATCTGCGAAGGTGACGAGCAGGATGGCATTTGCAACGGCGACGCCCACGGCCATGATGGCACCCATGGCGGATTGAATATTGATGGTGGTGCCGGTGAAGAAGAGTGCCAAGACCACGCCTGCGATGACTGCTGGCATGGTGGAGATGACGACGAGGGCGAGACGCACGGATTGAAAGTTCGCGCAGAGCAGAAGGAAGATGACGATGACGGCGATGACGAGGCCGGAGCTAAAGCCGGAGTAGAGCTGCTGAAAGGGCACGACCTGTCCACGCAGATCGATCTTGGTTTTCCCATCGGGTGCTGGGCCGACCTCGGTGATGGCGGCATTGACTTGTTTGAGTGCGGTGCCGAAATCCACGCCGTAGTAGTTCGCAGTGATGCTGACGACGCGCACCATGTTGTAGCGCTCGTAGGTGCCGACCGCTGTGCCTGGATCGATCTTGGCGAGATTGCGCAGCAGTACGGTGCCACCTTGATCGGAACTCACGGGGACGTTGCCAA
>CAZCAL010000032.1:6060-6580 GCA_964496625.1 uncultured Verrucomicrobiaceae bacterium
TGGGTGCGCTCCTCAGGCATTTGAACCTGAAGGTTGTAACTGACGCCGTTGCTGGGATCTGCCCAAAAGTTTGCAACGGTGAAGCGACTGGAGGTGGTGGCTGCCACCAGTGATTGGGTGACGTTTTGCACAGTGACACCAAGGAGACCGGCGCGCTCACGGTCGATCTGCACATTGACGGTCGGAGCATCCAGCGTTTGGGCGATTTGGACATCGCGCAGAGCTGGGATTTGCTGGAGGCGTGCCAAGAGTTTTTCGGCGTGTTCCTTGCTATTCGCGATGCTGGGCCCGCTGACCGCCACTTCGATGGGAGTGGGTGAACCAAAACTCATCACGCGGCTGACGATGTCTTGGGGCTCAAAAGAGAGCCGCACGTCGGGGAGTTCTTTGGACAGGACATCACGCAGGCGTTCCTTGAATTCCTCCACCTTGATGCCGCTGTTTGGCTTGAGCTGGATGGCCAGCCAACCTTCCTCTGGGCCACCGTTCCAGAGGTGGACTAGATTTACAGGGAAGCTGG